>RFSU01000203.1 GCA_009923795.1 Sphingomonadaceae bacterium | reverse complement strand
CGCGGGTGGAACGTGAGATTCCTCCGGTCGCTGTCCGCTGTCCACCTCGGCCAAAGGGATTCCTTACCACCACCCATCTTCGCTCACGGCCCGGGGGAATCAACCGCCCCATTTTCCACCAGCTACCCACCACCCAGCCGCATTTACCCGACTCACTGTGCCGGATTATTCCCGCCAAATTCTCACTGGACAAATAACCCGTTGAAAATCAAGGCGTGGATTCGAATCAGGCATTCAATCAGGGGAAATCGGCGGGGAAATATCGGTCGCGGGATTTTCCGGGGGAGGATTTCCAGGGGAAGCTGGAGCGGAAGGTGCCGAGGTGGCGACCGGTGCAGGCTGGCCAATGGGGGCGCGGGGAGCGGTCGGCACGGATGGACCAGCAGCCTTCGCCCGTTCTTCGCGTTCGAGCAAAATAGGGATTTCAGCCCGAATTTCCGTCAAAGCGGCTCGCAACTCCGACAGCGCGTCCAGCTTGGTTTCGGTTTCGGCGCACTCAATGAGCTTGTCGAGCAACCAATCCCGCTTGCCCTCAAGTTCAATTCTCCTCAGCCGGTAGCCCTCCGGGGTATCTGACCCGCTGGCGGACTTCATGACCCTGTAGCGCTCAAGCAATGCCTTCCCGCCCATGGCACCGAAGGCGGCCCGCTCTTCCGGCGATTTGTTCGCCATGGCAGCCGCGCCACCCTTGGCCGCAAACTGGCCGATGTGCTTTGAGCGCCGGTCCTTCTCTGCGGGAGACAGGCGCAGCTTGCGTTTTCTGGGGATTGCTGGACTGAGCGCAGGTTCGGCGGGTTCGATGGCGACGGCGGAAGATGACACGCCCCACCCTGCCGCTATCGCAAGCGGATTGCAAGAAGGTTTCCGGCGGTCATCAGGCCGGAGGGGGAGCCGTCCTGGCTCTGCGTGGCCTGCCCCTGCCCGGTTTGACCGGCTCGCCTGCCGCTCCTGTGGCAGGTGCTGGAGGTTCACCGAGCCGCTCTAGAATCATCTCTTGCTGCCACGGTTCCGGGGTTCGATTCCCGGATTGCCACCCATAAACGGCAGATTGCTTGCAACCGATGCGCTCCATAACAAGCGGCACAGGAAACAGGGAAATGCGGGACTGGAAATCGGATTGCACGGTCAACCATCATTGCCTGCGTCTGTTTTTCCGCAACAGGTAAAATCCCCTCTCAGCGGGAGGGGAATTATTTTTACGCGACGCAAAAAAATGGCTTGAATTTTTTTCGCGTCGCGTAATATTCAAAACGTCAGCACGAAAAAGCCGTCGCCTGCAACGAACAGACGACGGCCCCGAAATCAAGACCGCGCCGGGTGGCACGAATCAAGACGACGGATTCAACCGCTGACGCCAACCAAACTTTTACCCTATCTTTTTCAATGAAAGTCAAACCGCACCACATCGCCGAAAGCCACCGGCTGCAATTTGATGGCATGGACTATCAACGCGCTGCGCATCAGGTCAACGAACATGTTGGATTGAGCAGCGACAATGAAGCCGACTGTGAGGAATTCGCAGAACTCGAAAGTGAACCCACTCCCGATTGCGACTGTGGATTTTGTGCCACCGCACCATGGGAGGATAACCCGCCGGGGGAAGTTCCACCCCTCCCCCGGCTTTCCCACCTCACGCCATGAACCGCACCCGCCCCATGACCGAGAACGAAGCCAGGCGCGTTTTGACCGTCCATTTTCAGACCGCTGCCCTCGCCCTCACCTTGACCGCAACCGCAACCGCCGCCGCCGTCCTTCTGGCAGTGGCTTTCCTCACCAACTAAGCAACCTCGCAACCTAACCTCGCAACCTATCTTTACGCCATGATTACCACTTCCTTCACTCCTTCCACCTCCACTTCCTTTGAGCTTGTCACCGGGAACACCTACCCGGTCAAAGACGAAATCAAAGCCCTGGGGGGCAGATGGAACGCCGCTGCCAAGGGCTGGCTTGTTCCATCTGAAAATGCCACCGCCGCTTGGGAGCTTGTGGGCAACGCCCCCGCCCCTGCCCCCCGCGCCGGCCGATCCGGTGCCAGCCGCTACCGTTCCAATTACGCCCGTTTTTCCAGCGGGGCAGAATACTACGTCAACAAGGGCGGACGATGCGAAGATGCACCGTGCTGCGGCTGCTGTTCCTAGTCGCAACCCCGCCGGGGGAAGGTCAACGCCTCCCCCGGCTGCCTGCTCAAAACCTTTACCCTATCTTTTCGCCAAACCGCCGTCCGCCCCAGTTACAGCGATCCTTCCATCCTGCTCCCGGATTGGTTGCCACCCGTTGACAACTGGCAACGCGACGAATTCGCCGAGGCCGCAAATTATTAACCAGCATTCACCACCTCACTTTATGACACATTCCCAAATCACCACCGCAACCCCCGCAATCCCTGATCTCATGGAATGCTTTACCTCCTGCTTGTCACCTCAGAGGGCAAGTTCCAAAACGAATCCGAGCGCGGCAAACTTCACAAGCTGGCCCTGGCCACGCTGGACAAGGCGACCGGAAAATCCGCCATCGTCGCCAAGCTGGAAGCGGCCCGCTACGACCTCAGCACGTTGACACCCGATGACAGGGCAACCCTGACAGCCCCACCTGAGCCACGGCTTTTCTGGTATGTTGTCACGGGCCGGATCCCTGGAGATGAAGATTCAGCCATGACTTTTCACACCACCAGTAAGGAAGATGCCATGGATGAATTCCGCGAAGAAATGCACCGCGACTTGGACATGAGCCTGGACGCCATCGCAGAGGAGTATGGCGAGACGCTCATTATCAACCACGTTTTCCAATCCAACACCGAAATCACAGCCCGCTAAAATCACGGCCCATGGTTCATGCAGAAAAATAATTTGACACACTCAAAAACCAGCACTAATCTACCAACGGCCAACATAGGCCATCCAACCAGCGCAACCCTGGCGCTTAATTACCGGGGCACTTAACAAAATGAAACCGACCGAACGTAAATCCGCTGAAGCTATTGTTTCCAACGCACCCGAAACCTGTCAGGGGCGCGGCATCTCCGAGCAAAGATCAGTGCTGGCAAGCTACATGCGGCAGCATGGATTGACTTGGATTAAGGATGACGCCACCGCTACCCACTTGAAGCAGTCCATCCCCACTGAGCAGCGTATTGCAAATTATCACCACGGCCGCCTTGGGAAAAAAGCCTATTACACGTATGCCCGCATTGCCCCATCCGCATGGTGGAAAGAAGCTATCGCCACCATGCCGGAAGGCCTGCGATGGATCCGGCTTTGCGATGGCGTCCAACATTTCCCGCTGACAACCATTAAGCCAGGGCAGCGGCAATGGTGGAAATATACAGAAACCGGATGGAAAAAGCTCCGTGTCATCACCCGACGCGTGGACGATGGTGTCGAAAGCTGGATTACACGGAAATTTCCCCGCAAAATAGAAGGTTGCACCATTTACGCCGGCTACAGCGGGAAAAAAAGGGTATGGCTAATTGAGTCTGGAAAACTCACCTATCACGCCGATCTGACCGGCAAAGTAATGGACGTCACCCTGGAAGATGCCCTG
>RFSU01000202.1 GCA_009923795.1 Sphingomonadaceae bacterium | reverse complement strand
TCCGGGTGACCGTGCGGTGCGCTTAGGTGGAATGGTCAAGGAAAAATCTATACGGCAAGACGCCGATGGAGTGACTGTGCATTTCATCGTTGAGGATGGAAAAGCTGAAGTGCCCGTGACGTTTAAGGGCATTGTTCCAGACCTTTTTAAAGAAAAATCAGGTGTTGTGGCTGAGGGTAAGTTTCAGGCCAATGGCCTATTTGTGGCAGATAATTTATTGGCCAAACATGACGAGCGCTACATGCCGCCCGAGTTAGCTGGTAAAATGCATAAGACCAATAGCCTAACTCAATGATTGCTGAGCTTGGCCTTGGGCTTCTCTGGTTGGCGGCGGGCCTCGCCGTCCTCCAGTTTTTTCTCGGGGCGAATGCATTGCGTATGAAGGGGCGTCCTGATCTGGGACTTGCCATTCAGCCAGTCGCTATTGCGCAGGGGCTTCTTGCCGGCCTGTCCTTCCTTGCGCTGATCTATCTATTTTTTGTGTCGGACATGTCGGTGAAACTTGTCGCCGCCAACAGCCATTCCGAAAAACCTCTCTTGTACAAAATCTCAGGTGCTTGGGGGAACCATGAGGGATCGATGCTCTTATGGGTGACGATTTTGTCTCTTGCAGGCGGCGCTATCGCGCTGGTCGAGCGCAGGATTCGGGAAGACACGCTGATTGCAACTTTGATGGCGCAAGGGCTTATTGCGCTGGGTTTTTATGCGTTTCTGCTCTTTTCGTCGAACCCTTTTGAGCGCCTCAATCCGTCGCCGCCAGAGGGGAACGGCTTAAATCCCCTGCTTCAGGATCCCGGGCTCGCCTTTCATCCACCGACACTTTATTTGGGTTATGTCGGCCTTTCGGTCGTGTTCAGTTTCGCCGTTGGGGCGCTTTTGACGCGCGATGTTGGCCCGGCTTTTGCGCGCGCGATGCGCCCTTGGGTCTTGGGCGCTTGGGCGTTCCTGACGATTGGGATTACGGCGGGCAGTTATTGGGCTTATTACGAGCTTGGCTGGGGCGGTTGGTGGTTTTGGGACCCGGTTGAAAATGCGTCGCTTATGCCTTGGTTGGCGGCGACAGCCTTACTGCACTCGGTAACGGTTCTTGCCACGCGAGATAGCCTACGTGCTTGGACGGTGATGCTGGCGGTTGTAGCCTTTTCGATGTCGATGGTGGGCACGTTCCTTGTGCGCTCCGGCATTTTGACAAGCGTTCATGCCTTTGCCGTTGATCCTGAACGCGGGTCGTTCATTCTGGCATTGTTGCTGCTGTATATCGGCGGCGCGTTGGCGCTTTTTGCGTTGCGCATTTCTACCGTCAGAGAAGGCGCACAATTTGAACCGGTGAGCCGGGAAGCGGCACTTGTCCTCAATAATTTGTTGCTCACGGTGATCCTCGGCGTTGTGCTGATCGGCACGCTCTATCCGATTGTTGCTCAGGCTATGGGCCAACAAATCTCCATCGGCCCGCCTTATTTCAACCCTGCCGCGGGCTCGGTTGCGTTGCTGCTGATCCTCGCGATGGCGGCTGGCCCGCTGCTGCGTTGGCGTCGGGATGGCTTTGCCTTGCTGGTGCGTCGTTTGGCCGTTCCAGTCGCCCTTGGTTTGGGCGTTTTGATCGCGGTTCGGATTGCAGCCCCAGACATTGGAACGCTTTCTTGGCTGGGGCTGAGCACTGCGGCCGTCGCTGGGGCTGCAAGCATCGCGCCTTTGTGGAAACGAAGCCTTAAGCGCACCCCCCTGTTTACTTGGGGTATGGTCGTGGCGCATTTCGGCGTTGCGGTTGCTCTGGCGGGCATGGCGGCGGATACGGCCTTTATGAAGGAACGGCTGGTTGCTGTTGCTGAAGGCGGCGAGGCTGAAGTGGGTCCCTTCAAAGTCCGGTTAAACGCAGTTACCCCAGTTATTGGCCCAAACTGGACCGCATTGGAGGCGCGCATAGAGGCGCGTCGTGGCGACGGTACGCCCGTTGTTTTGCGGCCTCAGGCGCGGCATTATATGGATCCCCCAACGGATACGAGCGAAGCCGCCATTACAACCTTGATCGACGGGCAACTCTACGTCGTTCTTGGTAAAGTAAATGAGGATGGCCGCTGGCAATTGCGTCTCTGGTGGAAGCCGTGGGTCACGTTAATCTGGTTTGGCGGCATATTGATCGCATTGGGCGGTATTCTCGCTTTGGTCGGTCGATTGTGGCGTGAGCGCCGGTTGCCGAAACGGGATGACCAATGATGCGTAAGATACTGCTTTGGGCGCCGTTAATGGTCTTCGCTCTTTTTCTCGGTGTGTTTCTGCGGGGTCTTCACGTGCCCGAAAACACCACCATAACCTCCAAGATGGTTGGCAAAGTGGTTCCAGACTTTGCGTTGCCGGCAGCGGTTTCCAGCCACCCCGCGCTGACCAGCGATGACCTGAAACAGGGCAAGCCTATTCTGCTCAACATTTTTGCGAGCTGGTGCTTGCCGTGCATTGCCGAGGCTCCCGTTTTGGAAGAGCTCAAGCGGCAGGGTGTGGAGATTCATGGGATCGCCATTCGCGATACGCCTGAGGATGTCGGGGATTTTCTAACGCAACACGGGGATCCTTATGCGCGCATTGGCTCTGATGTTTCGAGCCAAGTGCAGATTAGCCTCGGCTCTTCCGGCGTCCCTGAAAGTTTTGTCGTGGATGGACGGGGCGTCGTCCGTCTTCAGCACATTGGCGACATTCGAAAGGAAGATATTACAAAGATTTTGGCCGCTTTGGAGGATGCGAAATGAGGCGCTTTGTCCTTGCGTCCTGTCTTCTTGCGGCCTCGATTGGCGCACCTGTGTTGGCTGGTTCGCGCATGGCGGCAGCCCCACTTGCCAATGTTCAGTTGGCAGACCCTGAGCAGGAGAAGCAGGCGCGTAGCCTGATGGAAACGGTGCGCTGTCTTGTGTGCCAAGGCCAATCCATCGCAGATTCCGATGCCGAAATGGCGGGCGACATGCGCGCCCTTATCCGGGAGCGCATCCAAAAGGGGGAAAGCCCAGCGCAGATCCGGGCTTGGCTTGTTGAGCGGTACGGCGACTGGGTAACCTATGCACCACCGCAGCATGGTGTCGCGGCGCTTTTGTGGGTTTTGCCTGCCATCCTCATTCTGATTGGGGGCTTTGTTGCCGCTGGTCGTATCCGCCGGAGAAGGGGATAATGGCTCTTTTCGCAATTCTCTTTATCGCCGTTGTAACGCTTTTGCTCATGTGGCGTCTGGGGAAGTTATCGCCGGGCGCGAGCTATGTCAGCGCGGCGGGTCTTGTCCTTGGGCTTGTCGGCTATTCGTTGCAAGGAAGCCCAAATCTTCCCTCAGCGCCGGTCGTGTCAAAGCCCTTGCCCCCGGTCCAATTGCCAGCGGCCAGCGCCGCGCAGAATAATCTCATCGGTCAGGTTGGACCAGATTCGCAAACACTTGCGCAAGCTGATGCCTATTTTCGGATCAATCGACCTGACCTTGCGGCGCGGGTTATTCAGGGTGCGTTGAATAGGGACCCAAATAACCCTGCCTTATGGACCGGGCTTGGCAATGCCTTGGTTGGTCAT
>RFSU01000201.1 GCA_009923795.1 Sphingomonadaceae bacterium | reverse complement strand
TTAAGCCTGCAAAGGATGCCAGCGGTAAGCCGATTGAGGAAACTCGGTCGCAGCGGGTGACATGGCGGTTGCCCAAGTAAGCGTTTTTCTGTCCATTCGATTTTGATCAGTTTTGAGAGGAAGTTTTAGTTATGACCACCGCAGCTGAAGCAACTGCTGTTGCGACAAAGCAGTTCGGCCTCATGCAGGCCCTCGAAGAAGGCGGCCCCATTTCATGGGCAATTTTCATCACGATGGTCGTGATGTCTGCCGTTTCTTGGTACATCATGTTCACCAAGCTCATTGAGCAAGGCAAAGTGATCAAGCAGGGCACTGAAGGCACCCGCAAATTTTGGACGTTGACCAGCGTTAAGGATGGCGCCAACAAGTTCGACAAAGACACGGCCTATCGCCAGCTCGTTGAAGATGCGCTCCTTGCTGATGACCAGCATGGTAAGCTCATCGACGCGCAGGACCAGCATGAGTGGTTGCAGTCGTCGATGCAGCGCAGCCAGGCTGCGATCAACTCAAAGCTGAGCTCCGGCCTCGCCTTCCTGGCGACGGTTGGTTCGACTTCGCCGTTCGTTGGTCTGCTCGGTACCGTTATCGGCATTTACAACGCTCTGATCAAAATCGGCGCAACCGGTGACGCATCGATTGACAAGGTTGCCGGTCCGGTCGGTGAAGCTTTGATCATGACGGCCATTGGTCTCGTCGTCGCCGTTCCGGCGGTTATGGGCTATAACTGGCTGCAGCGTCGCAACAAGCTCATTGCCGAGCAAATGAGCACATTCTGCAACGATCTGCACGGCTATATGACGTCGAACGGCGCTGTCCGTCCGGCTTCTAAGGCCGCCGCTCCTGCGGCTGCCAAGCCGGCCGCTGCTAAGGCTTAATGAGATTGGGCACGGCAGGCATCGCCTGCCGTGCCAGTTGATCTGGGAGGCGCAGCATCGTCTGCGCCCTCCTTTACGACCAAAGAGATAGGAATAAGCCTATGGGCATGAGTGTTGGCGGAGAAGGTGGTGACGACGCCCCGCTGTCGGACATCAACACGACCCCACTTGTGGACGTGATGTTGGTTCTGCTCATCATCTTCCTGATCGCCGTTCCGGTGGTTATTAAGACGGTTGAGGTGACGCTTCCCAAGCTTTCGTTCCAAGCAACGACTTCTAAGGCTGAAAATGTCATCCTGACCGTGCGTAACGGCCCGGATGGCGCCTGCGAAGTGTATTGGAACGCAAGCCGCATGAATTCGACCGAACTTCTGACGCGTGCAGCAGCTCGGTTCAAGGCAGAGTCTGACCGCCTTGGCCCAGACGCGACCGACCCCGATCTGTTCCCGGAAGTCCACATTCGTGGCGATAAGCGGACGCAATATCGGTGCATCGGTGGTGTGGTATCGATCATGCAAAGCGCGGGTTTCATTCGCGTCGGATTTATCTCGTCGCCGGTCATCTAAGACCGACCTCGAGTGTTTGGAGAATAGACCATGGCAATGAGTGCACCCAAGGGGGACTCGTCCGAACCGATGGTGGAAATGAACACGACGCCGCTGATCGACGTCATGCTCGTGCTCCTCATCATGTTCATCATTACGCTTCCACCGCCAACCCACGCGGTGAAGATCGATCTGCCGCAGGATTGCGCGCCCAACTGCCCGCCTCCTCCTGAGGTGCTGCCGACCAAGAACGTGCTCTATGTGAGCCCGGCTGGCGTCGTCACTTGGAATGGCGCTCCGGTTACCTGGAGCCAGCTGGATCAGCTGCTTTTGGACACGCAAGATCCGGTGAAGTTCCCGCTGACCCCGGAACTGCATATGCAGCCGGATGCAATGGCGCCTTATGACACTGTTGATCGTGTTCTGGCACGTGCAAAGCGGGCCAAGGTGTCCAAGATGGGCTTTGTCGGCAACGAAGCGTATCGCACCAATTTCTAAGCGGTTGCGTTACGACTGAAGGTTAAAGGGCGGCTCTGCGGGGTCGCCCTTTTTCTTTGGGCAAAAGGCCGGCTCCTCTTTGGCAAGATGGCGCTTGGAACTTGCCATGCATGATGCAGGGACAGCCCTTGGACCATCCTATCATCCCTGTCGCAACAGCCCGAATAGCTCCGGGCTTGGCACCGCGGTCAGCGCTTTTGTTGACCGACGCTTCAATTATCAAATTGAAGTTTTGCCAAACGGGAATAGAGGCCGCCTGCATTTGCAAGCGCGTCATGACGCCCTTCTTCCAAGATGCGGCCTTCATCCATCACAATGATCCGATTTGCGGCGCGCACGGTCGCCAGGCGATGTGCGATGACGATGGTGGTTCGCCCGACCATCAGCTTTTCAAGCGCATCCTGCACCAGCCGTTCAGACTCGGCATCCAAGGCTGAGGTTGCCTCGTCGAGGAGCAAGATCGGTGCGTTGCGCAAAATGGCCCGCGCAATGGCAAGTCGCTGACGCTGCCCACCGGATAGCCGCGCGCCGCCTTCTCCCATGAACGTCTCTAGGCCTTGAGGCAGCTTGTGCAGGAACTCTGCGGCATTGGCGCTCTCGGCGGCGGCCCACAGCTCCTCATCGGATGCATCCCATCGGCCATAGCGCAGGTTATCACGAGCGCTGGCGGCAAAAATGACGGTTTCTTGAGGAACCATCGCGATTCGGCCACGGACGTCTGCTGGGTCGGCATCGGGCAAGGCCACGCCATCCACCCGCACTGTGCCAGCTTCCGGGTCATAGAAACGCTGGATCAGCTGGAAAAGGGTCGATTTACCGGCTGCAGACGGCCCGACAACGGCGACGGTCTCACCCGGTTCGATGGAGAGGGTGAAATCGGCAAGAGCCTTGGTTTCTGGCCGTGTCGGGTAACGGAAGGTCACATGCTCAAACGCCACGCGGCCTTCAGAAGGGGTTGGCAGAGCAATGGGTTTGGTGGGTGCGGCAATGCCGGGCTGTTCAGAGAGCAATTCGGCAAGGCGCTGCGCAGCGCCTGCGCTACGAACCAGATCGCCATAAACCTCAGTCAATGCCCCCAAAGCGCCCGCAACAAAGCCGCCTGTGACGACAAAGGCGAAGATTGTGCCGCCCGTCATGCGCCCCGCTTGAACATCCAGCGCGCCCTGCCACATGATCAGCGTAATGGCACCAAAGATGACAAAGATGAGAACGGCCGTGAGGATCGCCCGCGTGCGGATTCGGGTTTTGGCGGTCGTAAAGGCATATTCAACTGCGCCAGAAAATCTCTGCCCTTCGCGCTTCTCTTGCCCAAAGGCTTGCACGATCTTCATGGCACCCAAGACTTCGTCTATGATAACGCCCACATCCGCGATCCGGTCTTGGCTTTGACGCGACATATCGCGCAGACGGCGTCCGATGAACAAAATCGGCCCTAAGATTAAGGGAATGCCCAGCAGCAACATCGCGGCCAATTTAGGCGCGAGCGTGAATAAATAGGTAATCCCGCCAATCGCCAGCACAAGATTGCGCAGAGCAACGGAGGCCGTTGTGCCGACGGCCTGTTCAATCAAGGTCGTATCGGCGGTCAACCGGGAGGCGACTTCAGCAGGCCGGTTTGCCTCAAAATAGCTTGGAGAGAGCCGCAGCAAATTGTTCACAACAGCAGACCGCAAGTCGGCAACAACGCGCTCCCCAAGCCAGGATACAAAGTAAAAGCGGGATGCCGTTGCGAGTGCCATGACGATCACAACGCCCAGAAGATATTCGAACCAGCGCCCTATATCGCCACCGGACTGTGCAAAGCCACGGTCAATGACCAAGCGGAAGCCAT
>RFSU01000021.1 GCA_009923795.1 Sphingomonadaceae bacterium | reverse complement strand
GCGATGATATTGCATCCGCACCCGCAAGCGGGCGGAACAATGAATGACCGCATCACGCAGCAGCTTTACAAAACCTTTGTAGCGCGCGGTTTTGGTGTGTTGCGTTTCAACTTCCGCGGCGTCGGTCGAAGCGAAGGGGAGTTCGACAATGGTATTGGGGAACTGTCCGACGCAGCGTCAGCGCTTGATTGGGTACAAAGCTTTCATCCTGAAGCTTCAACGACATGGATCGCAGGGTTCAGCTTTGGCGCGTGGATTGGCATGCAACTTTTGATGCGCCGACCTGAAATTCGCGGTTTTATCTCGGTTGCGCCGCCTGCAAATATGTATGATTTCAGTTTTCTGGCACCCTGCCCTTCATCGGGTATCATCATTCAAGGTGTAAATGACGAAGTCGTGAACCCGAATGCGGTGCAAAAGCTGGTCGATAAGCTGCGCACGCAGCGGCACATCACCATCAATCATGATGAGATTAAGGGCGCGAACCATTTCTTTGAAAATGAGATGACGGAACTCATGGGGTCGGTGGACGGCTATCTTGATTATCGTCTCGATCCGGCCTGCCCAATCCGCTAAACCGGGATCGGGCATAAAGTTGAGTATGTGACTGCGTAGAGCCTAGGGTGGAATATGCCGATCAGCCGATCCCGTGATGAGCGGACAGTGCTCGATCTCTTTACAGAGATTGCCATTGTCGAACATTTGTTGCGCAACCGATATGACCGATCCGCGCCTGCGGGCATGACGACCGGTCAATTCGGGATTTTGACCCATTTCATCCGCAGCGGAAAATCTCGCGAAAAGCTCTCTCTTTTGGCTTGGGCGTTTCAGGATAGCGAAGACTATATGGCTGAAAAAGTGGCGTCTTTGGTCACGCGCGGTCTATTGGCGTCCGCCCCGTCCAATCAGGATATCTGGGTTGAGATTACCGATGCGGGCCGCGAAATGCATGGTCAGGCATTGTCCGAAATCGGTCCAGAAGTGGAACAGCTTCTCGAAGGCATAGATTTAGACGACCTCCAGACCAGCCTGCGCGTGGTTCAGGATATTCGCCGGACGCTCGATAATCTACCGGATCGTTAAAGCACTTGGGCTTTAATAGCCCATTAGGCTCATAACTTCCCGGCGGCTGCTCGCATCATCCAAAAAGCAACCGAGCAGGCGGCTGGTGGTCATTCCCACGCCGGGCGTGCGCACGCCTCGGCCAGTCATGCAACCATGCGTGGCTTCAATCACAACAGCAACGCCATGCGGCTGGAGATTATCCCAAATGCATTTGGCAACTTCGGCGGTCAGCCGCTCTTGCACCTGAAGCCGCTGGGCATAGCCGTGCAGCACGCGGGCCAGCTTTGAAATGCCGACAACGCGATTTTTGGGAAGATAGGCAATGGAGGCCTTGCCGATAATCGGTGCCATATGATGTTCGCAATGCGATTGAAACGGGATGTCTTTGAGCAAGACAACCTCATCATAGCCGCCCACTTCTTCAAAGGTGCGGGACAGATGCAGGCCCGGGTCTTCGGCATAGCCGGCACAATATTCCTTCCACGCCCGCGCGACGCGCTTGGGTGTGTCGATCAGGCCTTCGCGATTTGGATCATCGCCCGCCCAATTGATGAGCGTGCGGATCGCGTCGGCGACGTCTTGGGGAACAGCGGGTTTTTTATCTTCTGTCATATCAACATCATTCTATAGGCCGCACAATTTCAGATGCCCATACCGACTTAAGATCGACACTGAGGCAAATCATTCAAATATGATGCAGAAACGCAACACAATGTCGAAACTAGGGTTTTCCCTTACGTTTTTCGGGAAAAAATTAACCCACACATCACGCATAAATGCCGACGACGCCAGATTTGCAAGATTTGAGCCATTGACGGACGCTAAATCGCGTCGCAGGATGGCCCCAATCCGCGTCTTGAGCGCGATAGAGCCGGTAAATCCGGCACCAAATGGGAGATGGGGTAATGAAGCAAGTTTACGTCACCGGTGTTTCTGCACTTGCGATGCTGATCGCGTCGCCTGCCTTGGCGCAGTCGGCACAAGCCGATACGTCAGATATTGGCGCAGATGAAATCATCGTCACCGCACAGCGTCAGGCACAAAGCCTGCAAGAAGTGCCAATCGCCGTCTCCGCCTTCTCGGCTGAAGCTCTTGAAAAGCAGCAGATTAAGAATGCAAGCGATCTTCAGCTCACCTTGCCGAACGTGACCTTCACAAAGGGCAACTTCACGGGTTCGAGCTTCACCATCCGCGGCATTGGCGATTTGTGCGTTGGCGTGTCGTGCGACGCTGCCACCGCAATTCACTTGGACGGCACGCCGCTTCTCGCGACGCGTCTGTTCGAAACCGAATATTTTGATCTTGAGCGCGTGGAAGTTCTGCGTGGCCCACAGGGCACCCTGTTCGGCCGCAACGCGACTTCAGGCGTGGTCAACTTCGTTCCGGTGCGTCCGGATCTCACGGCGTTCAAGGGCTCCGGCGAAATTGAATATGGCAATTTCAACTCAGTCAAGGCGAAGGGCGTCATCAATCTGCCGCTCTCTGACAAGTTGGGGGCTCGTGTTGCTGGCTTCTATCTGAAGCGCGACGGCTACACGAACAACGTCTTCGACGGCAAGAAAATGGACGACCGCGACATGTACGCGGTTCGCGGCTCGGTGCGGTGGGAGCCGACCGACAGCACGAAGATTGATCTCATGGGCTATTATTTCCGTGAAGATGACAACCGCATGCGCATTCAAAAGCAAATGTGTCAGCGCGACCCCACCGGCGTATTGGGCTGTCTGCCCAATGCGCGTGAATATGGCACGACCAACGCCAACTCGACATTTGTGGGCACATTGAGCTCGCGCGAGTTTTTGGCGGTGAATGGCATTCCGTCGACCTTGGGTCTTGGCAGCCTTTATGGCGCTGATGTCTATGCCGGCGTCCTGAACCCAGCTGACCCGCGCACGGTGAATACGGATTACACGCCGACCTATTACACGTCGGAACAGCAATATCAGGCGCGTATCAACCAAGAGTTCGGTGCAATTAACGTCCAGCTCACGGGCTTCTACCACAAGGCCGCGGTTGACTCCTCGCAGGATTACAACCTGTCGGTTCAAAATCGTGCCGTTATGACCCCGGGTCTGACAACGCTCGCCGGTTTGGCTGGCGGCGCGGGTGGCGCTGCTCTCGGATCCTATTTGAAGCCGATTTATGATGCCCTGACGCCCACGGGCCCAGCGGGCAATCTCTGCACGTCGCTCCCTGAGACGACGGGTACGGGTTCCTATGGCGGGTATAAAGTTTGCTCGGCAACGCCTCAGGATTTTGACCGTTCTAATCAGGCCAATAAAGATTGGTCGGTAGAAGGCATCATCACCTCAGATTTCGACGGCAAGTTTAACTTCCTGCTTGGCGGCATTTACGTCGACGCGCAGTCGACCGAAAACAGCTATTATGTGGACTCGTTCGGGATTGATTATGTCTCCGGCATACTCGGCACCTTCACTGCCTTGGGCGGCGGGCGTCCAGCATCCTATCTCGCGACGCCCTACTACCGGAACAATACGGATCAGCTCACTGTGAAGTCCTATGGCATCTTCGGTGAAGCCTATTATGAGTTCAGCGATGCTGTGAAGCTGACCCTGGGTCTGCGTTACAATAACGACAAGAAGTATGTGAAGGCGCGCACCACGCTGGCCGCGTTCTTGGCACCCTTCACCAGCACAAATGCTTATGATTCGCCATTCTTCGTCGCCTTTGATGCTGATCCGGGCACAACGGGCAATCAGGCTTGGTCGGTGCGCAACGTTGGCTTTAACAAGATGACGGGCCGTGCCGTACTTGATTGGAAGCTGAGCGATGACAATCTGCTCTATGCTTCCTATTCTCGCGGTTATAAGTCTGGCGGCATCAATCCGCCGCTCAGCCCGATTTTCACGGTTTCGGAGTCCTTCGGCTCTGAATCGGTCGACGCTTTTGAAGTTGGCTCGAAAAACGTGTTTGCCAATGGCAAGTTCACGATCAATGCAACGGCCTTCTACTATAAGTATAAGGGCCTGCAGTTGAGCCGCATCGTTGCCCGCACCTCGGTCAATGACAATGTCGATGCCGATATTTATGGTTTGGAACTGGAAAGCATCATCCGCCCAACCCGTGAATTGGCCATCAACTTTGGTGCCAGCTATCTGCACACCAAGGCTGGTGACTCGGGAGACCGTCTGTTCAACCCGCGTGACCCTTCGGCTGGCCGCGCTGATGCCGTCATCATCAAAGACATCACCAATGGCGCGAACTGCGTTGCCCTGTCGAAGAGCGGCAGTGCAGCAAACGTGAATGCCTTTGTGACAGCAATCAACCAAGGTATTGGTTTGCGGGCTCCAACAAGCTTTGGGGCCAATAGCGGCCTGAATGCCAACGGCGCTTTCGGCATCTGCAGCGTGTTGACATTGCAGGCGGCCGGTGCGGCTGGGACAGCCTTTGGCGGGATCACCATTTCAAACGGTGTGCCGATCAACATCAAGGGCAACAAGTTGCCGCAGGCTCCGAACTATAAGTTCTCGGCCGGTGCGCAGTATACGGTGGAAATGGATAATGGCATGACGGTGGTTCCGCGTGCCGACCTGACCTATACCGGGGACAGCTATGGCAACATCTTAAATGGCCGGATCAACAAGATTGAGGGTTACACTCAGGCGAACGCTCAGATCCAGTTGAACGGTCAGGATGATAAGTGGTTCATGCGCGCTTACGTCCAGAACATCTTCGATAGCGCGTCGATGACCGGTCTCTATGTGACCGACCAGTCTTCGGGTCTCTACACCAACATCTTTACGCTTGAACCGCGCCGCTACGGTGTTGCTGCCGGCTTCAAGTTCTAACCGAAACCTCAAGGGGAGGTTGCCTGGCCCCGGTGCGCATGTCGCACCGGGGCTTTTTTTCTGTCCCCACTTCCGCTGTCCCAACCACAATCCCTAGTGGCAATTGCGCCTCGGCTCCCCTAATGGGCGAGAATCCGACTCACTCTATCAATGGGACGCAGGTCACATGATGCGCATTGCCATTGCCTCTGATCACGCCGCTCTCGACCTAAAGCGCGCGCTGTACGACTGGCTGACTGAGGCTGGGCATGAGGTGGCCGATCTTGGCCCCCATGATGCCACCAGTGTCGATTATCCCGATTATGGCTATAAACTTGCCGCGGCCGTCGCTGCGGGAGAGGCAGAGCGCGGCATTGCTCTCTGTGGCTCTGGCATTGGCATTTCCATTGCCGTTAATCGCAATCCCGCCTGCCGCTGCGCTTTGGTGTCAGAGCCTTTGTCGGCCCGGCTGTCGCGCGAGCATAATGACACCAATGTGTTGGCGCTGGGTGCCCGGCTGACCGGCATTGATATGGCCAAAGCCTGTGTTGACGCCTTTCTCACCACCCCCTTTGGCGGTGACCGCCATGTCCGCCGCGTGACCAAATTGTCCAACCCCGTCTTTGCCAAGGATCCCGCATGAGCAGCAGCACCGCCGCCTCTTACACTGTTACAAAGGGCTTTTTCTCACGCAGTCTGGCCGAGAGTGATCCGGAAATTGCAGGCTGGATCGGCAAGGAATTGGACCGTCAGCGCGACAAGATTGAGCTGATTGCCTCCGAGAATATCTGCTCGCGCGCGGTGCTGGAGGCCCAAGGGTCAATCCTCACCAACAAATATGCCGAGGGCTATCCGGGCCGTCGCTATTATGGCGGCTGCGAATATGTGGATGAGATTGAAACATTGGCGATTGAGCGCGCCAAGGCGCTGTTCGGGTGCAATTTTGCCAATGTGCAGCCCAATTCGGGCAGCCAGATGAACCAAGCGGTGTTCCTTGCGCTGTTGCAGCCAGGGGACAGCTTCATGGGTCTGGATCTGGCCGCTGGCGGCCATTTGACGCATGGATCGCCGGTCAACATGTCGGGCAAATGGTTCAACCCCATTCCCTATGGCGTGCGCCGCGATGACCAGATTATCGATATGGAGGAAGTCGCCCGGATTGCGCGGGAAAATAAGCCCAAGCTGATCATCTGTGGCGGCACGGCCTATTCCCGCTTTTGGGATTGGGCCCGTTTCCGTGAGATTGCCGATGAAGTCGGCGCTTATTTGCTCGCCGATATGTCGCATATTTCGGGGCTGGTTGCGGGTGGCGCACACCCCAGCCCGGTGCCTCACGCCCATGTGACGACGACGACAACGCATAAGTCGCTGCGTGGCCCGCGCTCGGGCATTATCCTCTCCAATGATGAAGCCTTGGCGAAGAAGTTTAACAGCGCGATTTTCCCCGGCCTCCAAGGTGGCCCGCTGATGCATATTGTCGCGGCGAAAGCCGTTGCCTTTGCCGAAGCGATGCAGCTGGAGTTTAAGGCCTATGCCCATGCCGTGGCGGCCAATGCCAAGGCACTGGCGGCGGCGCTGCAGGAACAGGGGCTGGATATTGTGTCCGGCGGAACAGACAATCACTCCATGCTGGTCGATCTGCGGCCGAAACAGGCCAAGGGCAAGCATGCCGAAAAGGCGCTCGACCGGGCGTCGATCACCTGCAATAAAAATAACATCCCCTATGATGATGAAAAGCCAACGCTGACGTCGGGCATTCGCTTGGGCACGCCTGCCGGGACCACGCGGGGCTTTGGCCCGGAAGAATTCCGCCAGATTGGGCAGATGATTTCTGAAGTGGTGGATGGGCTGCGCAAAAATGGCGAAGCGGGCGACGCTCAGATTGAGGCGCATGTGCGCGACCGGGTGGAGGCCATGTGTGCCCGCTTCCCCATTTACGAAGGGCTTTGATCCTTGCGTTGCCCGTTTTGCGCCCATGAGGACAGCCAGGTAAAGGACTCGCGTCCTACCGAGGATAATGGGGCCATTCGCAGGCGACGCCAGTGCGAAGCGTGCGGCGCACGCTTCACGACCTTTGAGCGCATTCAGTTGCGGGAATTGACGGTCGTGAAGTCTGAAGGGCGGCGGCAAAGCTTTGACCGGGAAAAGTTGGAACGCTCCGTCACCATTGCGTGTCGCAAGCGGCCCATTGAGCCGGCCAAGATTGAGCGACTGGTCTCTGGCATTCAGCGTCAGTTGGAAACATCTGGCGAAAGCGAAGTCAGCGCGTCCACCATTGGGGAATTGGTGATGGAAGGACTTAAAGGGCTGGATGGCGTTGCCTATATCCGCTTTGCGTCTGTCTATCGTGACTTTACCGAACCGCGCGATTTTGAGGATTTTGCCGGCAGCATTGCTGAGGCGGCGCGCAAGTAACAATGCCCCCGATTTTCGTTCTTGTTCGGCCGCAACTTGGTGAGAATATCGGCAAGGCGGCCCGCGCCATGCTCAATTTCGGGCTGGCCGAAATGCGCCTTGTCGCCCCGCGCGATGGCTGGCCCAATCCCTCGGCTGGCCCGGCCGCGGCTGGCGCCGATATCGTCCTTGAGAATGCGCAAGTGTTTGACAGCGTGGCCGACGCGGTCGCGGATTGTGCGCATGTCTATGCAACAACGGTGCGCAAACGGGGCCTTATCAAACCCGTTGTGACCCCCGAAGTGGCGGCGCACGACATTCATCATCAGGCGGGGCGCACCGCCATTTTATTCGGGCCAGAACGCTCTGGTCTGGAAACGGATGATGTGACGCTGGCCCGCACGATCCTGACCGTGCCGATCAACCCAGACTTCGGCTCGCTCAATCTGGCCCAAGCCGTCATCCTTGTCGCCTATGAATGGTCAAAGCATGTCGCGCTGGAAAGTCCCCCACTCGTGGATCTGGATCCCCCAGCGCCGCAGGTGGAGTTAGAGGGGCTGATTGGCCATCTTGACGATATGCTGGCCGACACAGGCTATTTCTTTCCGCCGGATCGTGTGCCCGTGACCAAGCGCACCTTGCGGACGGTGCTCACCAAGCCGGCTTGGACTGCCAATGAGATCCGCACCCTCAGGGGGGTTTTGAGCGCGCTGGAAGGCGTGCATCGGCGTCGCAGCACTTGACTCTTGGGGCTGTGGCGCTATTCGCCCGGTCTTCCGCAATTGACCCTGCACTCCGGTGAAGCAGGTGTCCGGCGAGTTTTTGGCTCGTTGCGCGGTTCCGGAACTGAAACGAAACGCAATTGGAGAATGATCATGTCGAAGCGCCAGAGCGCCAAGCATAAGCTCGATCGCCGTATGGGCGAAAATATTTGGGGCCGTCCAAAATCCCCAGTGAACAAGCGTGAATATGGCCCCGGCCAGCACGGTCAGCGTCGCAAGGGCAAAGTATCCGACTATGGTATTCAGCTGCGCGCCAAGCAGAAGCTGAAGGGCTATTATGGCGACATTACCGAAAAGCAGTTTAAGCGCGCCTATCAGGAAGCCGACCGTATGGTGGGCGATACGTCGCAGAACCTGATCGGTTTGCTGGAGCGCCGTTTGGATGCGATTGTCTATCGCGCCAAGTTCGCGCCGACCATTTTCGCTGCGCGTCAGCTGGTCAATCACGGCCACATCCGCGTCAATGGCGAAAAGTGCAACATCGCTTCGCGTCCGGTGAAGCCGGGTGATGAGATCAGCCTGGGCAATAAGGCGCAGGAAATGGCGCTCGTCCTCGAAGCGCAGGGCCTGGCTGAGCGCGACATTCCTGATTATGTCGTCCCCGATGGCACCGCCAAGGTGACCTTCACGCGCGTCCCGACGCTCGATGAAGTGCCCTATCCGGTGAAGATGGAACCGAATCTGGTCGTCGAATTTTATTCGCGCTGAATTCTGGTTCAAATCCGTTTTCGAAAGGGCGGTCCTTCGGGGCCGCCCTTTTTCGTTTAAGGGTTGAAAGCTCTCTGAAATAAGGCGTCTGATCACCTGCGCTTGCAGCCTGAGAGTTGAGATGCCAATGATGCGCCATATTCAAGATGAGGATCTTATGATGAAATTTGCTCCCTTGCTGCTCGTTGCCTTGATGGCGGCGACACCTGCTCTGGCAGAGCCGGATATCTCCGTGGCGACGCTCAAGGAGGTCACCAAAACCCTCTCTTCTGATATGTTTGAAGGCCGTGGGCCGACCACGCCGGGCGAGGATAAGACGATTGGCTATCTGGCCGGTCGCTTTGCTGCTCTGGGTCTTCAGCCCGCGAATAAGGGCAGCTGGTTTCAGGATGTGCCGATGGTCCGCATGAATGTCGACCCGTCTATGCATCTGCGCTTCACGGGCGGCAAGGCGCCGCTGGATTTGGCATATAAGGCAGACTTTGTCGCCTCGAGCTATCGCCTGACGCCGCAGACCGACATTCAGAATAGCGATGTCGTGTTCGTTGGCTTCGGAATCAACGCGCCAGAGCGCGGCTGGAATGATTATGCGGGCCTGGATGTGAAGGGGAAGACGGTCGTCATCCTGATCAATGATCCCGATTATGCGGCGAAGGATTTGAAAGGCCCCTTTGGCGGACGCGCCATGACCTATTATGGCCGTTGGACATATAAATATGAGGAAGCCGCGCGTCAGGGGGCGGCAGCTGCGATCATCGTGCACGATACCTATCCGGCGGCCTATCCTTGGGGCGTTGTTGTGTCGAGCTGGTCTGGCCCGCAAATCCGGATGGATGCGGCGGACAATCATATGACCGAAACACAGGCCAATGGCTGGATGACGCAGGAGGCGGCGCAAAAACTGCTCGCCTCCGCTGGGCTTGATCTTGCCAAGCTGTCGGTGGCTGCGAAGAAAAAGGGGTTCAAGGCCGTCTCGCTCGGCATCAAGGCCTCGCTCTCCTTCTCCACCGAAATTCAGCGTCAAATGTCGCGCAATGTTGTGGCGGTTCTGCCGGGCAAGGAACGCGCGGACGAATATGTGCTCTATTCGGCGCATTGGGACCATTTGGGTCTTTGTGAACCGGTCAAAGGCGATAATATCTGCAATGGTGCGCTTGATAATGCGACTGGAACCGCCGGGTTGATTGCGTTGGCGGAGGCCTATGTGAAGGCCGGGCCTGCCGCCCGCTCCGTTGTGTTCGCTGCAGTGACTGCTGAGGAATCGGGCCTGCTCGGGTCAGATTATTATGCGGCCAATCCGCTCGTCCCGCTCGCAAAGACCGTGGGGGGCATCAACATGGATGGCCTCAACATTCTGGGCCGGACGCGCGACGTTGTCGTGATCGGGCCGGGCAAATCGGAACTAGAGCCGATGCTGGCCAAATATGCCAAGGCGCAGGGCCGCGTCGTGGTGCCAGAGCCAAGCCCCGAAAAGGGCAGCTTTTACCGCTCTGACCATTTCAGCCTCGCCAAGCGCGGCGTGCCGATGATCTATTTTGATGCTGGCGAAGATTTGGTGAATGGCGGCACGGCAGCGGGTGCGGCGGCGAGCGCGGATTATACCGATAATCGCTATCACAAGCCGCAAGATGAATATCGCGACGATTGGACATGGGACGGCGCGATTGAGGATTTGACACTCAATTACCAAATTGGCCGCGAACTTGCGGATGGGTCGGCCTGGCCAAATTGGTATCCGACAGCAGAATTCCGCAGCGCGCGGGACGCCAGCCGGGGGGGTAAGTGAGCCGCATCCAACCCCCTGAATGGGCGCTGCATGACAGCGTCTGGATCGGCTTTCCAAGTGCGGCTGATCTCTGGCTGGAAGATCTAGAGGGCGCACAGGCCGAGGTTGCGGCCTTTGCCAATGCTGTGCATGCCGATGGAGCGGGGGAGACGGTCCGCCTTGTTTGCGCCAATGCACAGGCGCAAGACGCGGCGCGCGCGCTGGCGGCACCCGGTGTTGAGATTGTGGCGGCCCCCTTTTTTGATATTTGGTTGCGCGATACCGGGCCGATCCTTGTCGCCGACGATGGCAAGCCCGTGGCGCTGGATTATCTCGGCAATGGATGGGGCGGGAAATACCCTTCCCCCTTGGATGATGATCTTGCCCGCGTCTTATGCGCTGACGCGGGTCTTGATCGCCAGACGCGCAATTGGGTGCTGGAGGGCGGCGCGATTGATGTTGATGGCGCGGGCCTGTGCGTGACGACGGGCCAATGTCTGCTCAACCCAAATCGCAATCCCAAGCTATCGCGGCGGGAGATTGAGGAAAAGCTATCGGCTGATCTCGGCCTGACGCAACTGCTCTGGCTCGGCGTTGGCCTGCTCAATGACCATACGGACGGACATGTCGATAATCTCGCCCGCTTTGTGGCGCCCGGTGTTTTGGCTCTGCCCGAAGCCTTTGGCGATGATGATCCCAATACCGTCATCTATGCCGATGCCCTGTCCCGCGCGCAGGATTGGCCGGTGGAGATTGTGCGTATCCCATCTGCTGGACTGCATGTCGATGAGGATGGGGAGCCAATCCCCGCGAGCCATATGAATTTCTATATCGGCAATGCAACGGTCGTGGTGCCGACATATGGCGGGCCGAGTGATGCCAAAGCGGTTGCCGCCATCGCGCGCCTCTTCCCAGATCGCGAGACAATTGGCCTGCCTGCCACGCATATTCTCACAGGCGGCGGAAGCTTCCATTGCATCAGCCAGCAGGTGCCGCGCCTGTAACCCCGCCAAAGCGGCCTTTGTGCGGCATTGCTGTGACGTCTGGCACTGTGCCATTTAGGGTTAAAGGGCGGCCTTATTGAAAGGCCGCCCCTGCGCTCAAGATTCCATCATCTTGATAGATGCTAAGATTTCATTCGCTTTTGCACGGTTATACTGATCTGTCTTGCCGCGAATGGTGAAGATATCGATCAGCCACAAAATGCCACACAGACCAAGGGTGAATAGCTTCAAAAGGCCCATACCCATGTCGCCGATGTAAAAGCGATCAACGCCCCAGCCGCCAACCAAGACAGAAAGAATAAGAACCGTATTTCTATCTTTCATGGCTGATGAAAGCTGACTGTTGAAGAGCATCTTCTGCTCATTCGTCAGATCTTTCGTCATCATTTGTTGTTCAACAATATTAAATTCTGACACTTTCTTTCTCCCCTTCAAAAAATGCACTTAAAAATAAGTAGACCAGTATCAACGCCACAATGGGTGACAGCGGATTTATGTCCATTGCCGGGCCAAAACGGCCCGAAAAGACATGGCCCAAAGCCGTCTTCAATCCGCAGGCATAGCAATTATGCCCGGTCACCAGACTGAAAAGGCACGGAACATCAAAGACTATTTTGAGTGCGGGCGGCAGATATTGATAGAGCAGTGCCAAGGGTAAAAGGCCCAAGCTGATCACCCTTTGTGTCGTGACCAGTCCAAAGAAATCGACCACTCGCCGATAAGCCTTGCCTGAGAGAAATGTGCTTTTCTCCACCCGGCTCAGCCTGACAGACGATCTTGTTGGCTCATGACATCCCCTCTTTTCCCGAAAAGGGACTAAATCACATCATAATGACTTTGTGAATGCGAAATCAGCGGCGCTTGTCAGCATGAGTCGTTGGTTTTCCTGTATAATCAACACCGCCAGCCCTTGGCCACCGGCCCCGGTTCCAGCACGCGATAGGCGTGCTCTACGAACTCGCACAGCAAAGGCCGTGTGTCGCGCGGGTCGATAATGTCTTCGATCCCGAATTTCTCAGCCGTGCGAAAGGGGCTGCGGACATCGTTGAGGCGCTTTTGAATGTCCTTGAGCAGCGCCTTGGGATTGTCGCTGGCTTCCAGATCCGATTTATAGGCCGCCTCTAGCCCGCCGGAGATGGGCAGGCTCCCCCAATCGCCCGAGGGCCAGGCATAGCGCCATTTGTGGCGCGAAAGGTTGGCATGCGCACTGCCCGCCATGCCATAGGCTTTGCGCAGGATGACGGCGCAGGTCGGCACCTTGGCCTGATACATGGCCATCATCGCGCGGCTGCCAAAGCGGATGGTCGCCTCATCCTCTGCTTTGCGGCCGATCAAGAAGCCGGGGACATCGACCAGATGGATGAGCGGCAGATGGAAGGTATCGGCCAGATCGACAAAGCGTTCCAGCTTGCGCGCGCTCGCCGCCGTCCAGAGGCCGCCCAACACCATCGGGTCAGAGGCGAGGATCGCGACCGGATAGCCATCCAGCCGGGCAAAGCCCGTGACCACGCTCGTCCCATGTTGGCGGCCAATTTCAAAAAAGCTGTCCTGATCCACCACCGCCTCAATAATGGGGCGGATTTTATAGAGGTGGCGGCTGTCGCGCGGCACTGCTTCGATCAGGCTGGGGTCACGCCGATCCGGCTTATCCGTGGGCTGTTTGCGGGTTGGCAGGTCATGGACGGAGGAGGGGAGGTAAGAGAGGAAGCGCCGCGCCTTGGCACAGGCATCGGCTTCGCTGTCGGCTTCATCATCAATCGCGCCATTTTTGGCATGGATGGTGGAGCCACCCAAATCTTCCTTGGTGCGATTTTCCCCCACGGCGGCGACCACGGGCGGGCCGGCGACAAACATTTGCGCCAGTCCTTTCACCAGCACTGAATAGTGCGCCATCACCTGCCGCCCGGCCCCCAGTCCGGCCACCGGGCCAAGGCCCAGTGCCACCACGGGCACGGTCGACAGATTATCGACCATCAACTCCCAGCCCGGCACTTCGGGCACATAGGTAAAGCCCATTGTCTCGAGCGTCTTGACGGAGCCGCCGCCGCCCGTGCCTTCAATCAGGCGCACCAGCGGAAGCCGATATTCGTTCGCCAGCTTTTCGGATTGGATGAGCTTGCCGTGCAGCGAGGCGTCGGCCGCCCCACCGCGCACGGTAAAGTCATCGGCCTGCACCACCATCGGCCGGCCCTCAATCCGGCCCCGGCCAAACAGGATGTTGGCGGGCACAAAGCCGGTCAGATTGCCCTTGGCATCATAATGCCCGACGCCACCCAGCTTGCCGACCTCGCGAAAGGAACCCTTATCAAGCAGGGCGGCTATGCGTTCCCGCACATTCAGCTTGCCGCCATCCTTTTGACGCTTGAGCTTTTCCGGCCCGCCCATTGTTTCGGCGAGCTTCTGCCGCCGCTTGAGCTCTTCGACTTCTTTTTCCCAGCTCATAACACCCTCTTTCCCCTTATGGGCAGAACCCCAATCATTTAGACGGTCACTTGCCCTCCCCCATCCCCTCCCGCACGCGGGAGGGGAGCGAGACTTGGATGACCCTTGGTCAGCCTAGTCGCAGCGGGGAGGGCAAAGCGCATGCCGCGCATGCACATGGACCGCCAATTTTTTCTGCGTCATCGTCAACGCACTTGCCGTAAACGTCAAGCGCGTGCGATGAAGCCTCTATGGGGAAGATCATGATCGCGCTGATCGCGCTGGGGCTGGCCTTTGGGGCCTTGGGATATGCAAGCAAATGGAGCCAGGTCGGGCTGCTGAACAGCGTGGACGCTGTTCTGTCGGTCAACGCGCCTGTGCGCGAGGTTGCAAGCGGGGTCAGCTTTGGCCCACAACCGCGCCAAAAGCTGGATATTTGGGCACCTATCACGCCGTCAGATAAGCCGCGCGATGTGGTGGTCTTCTTTTATGGCGGAAGCTGGAACAGCGGTGACCGGGAACTTTATGGCTTTGCGGGTCGCGCCTTGGCAGAGCGTGGCTACATCGTCGTCATCCCGGATTATCGGCTGGTGCCGGAGGTGCGCTATCCCGGCTTTGTTGAGGATGGAGCAGCGGCCGTCACTTGGGTGCAGCGGGAAATCGCGCGCTTTGGCGGGAACCCGAATCGCATTCACCTGACCGGGCATTCGGCCGGCGCGCATATTGCCGCCCTGCTGACGCTGGACGCCCACTGGCTGCGTCATTCTGGCGCGCCCGCCGACAGCATTCGCAGCTTTGCGGGACTTGCCGGGCCTTATGATTTCTTGCCCTTCACGTCGGATGCGGCAAAGGCTGCCTTTGGCCAAATGCCCGATCCAAAGCCCAGCCAGCCCATCACCTATGCGCGTGGGGATGCAGCGCCGATGCTCCTCCTCACAGGCAGCGCGGATACCACCGTGAAGCCCCGCAACAGCAAGGCACTGGCCGCCGCGCAAACCCGCGCCCGGGCAAAGGCGCAGGCCATGCTCTATGAAGGGCTGGGCCATAGCGACATTGTGATGGCGCTGGCCCGACCCTTTCGGGACAAGGCGCCTGTGGTTGAGGATATGGATGCCTTTTTTGCCAAGGTGCGCTGACCCCGGGGCCAGAGCTTTTCATCTGGGCCGATTTCGCTCTATAGGGGCTGCATCATGACCCAAATGCACGTCGCCGCCCTGCAACAGTCCTTTTCGGACGATATCGACACCAATATAGACCGCGTCGAGGCGCTGGTGCGCGAAGCGGCCGGGCGGGGTGCGAAGGTCATCCTGCCGTCGGAATTGTTTGAAGGCCATTATTTCTGCAAGGTGCAGAATGAGGGCTTTTTCAGCCGCGCGGCCCCCGTTGATAGCCATAAGGCGGTGCGGGCGATGCAACGCCTCGCCAAGGAATTGGGCGTCTATATCCCAACCAGCTTTTTTGAACGCGATGGCCAGCATTTTTACAACAGCCTCGCCATGATCGATGATCAGGGTGAGGTGATGGGCGTGTATCGCAAAAGCCATATTCCCGATGGCCCCGGCTATAATGAGAAATTCTATTTCCGCCCGGGCAATACCGGCTTTCGCGTTTGGCCGACGCGCTATGGCGTGGTTGGCATCGGCATTTGTTGGGATCAATGGTATCCTGAAACCGCGCGTGCGCTGATGCTGATGGGTGCCGACATTCTTTTCTTCCCAACGGCGATTGGCGATGAGCCAGAGGCCGAAGACCTCGATACCTCCCGCCTGTGGCGGCGCGCGATGATCGGCCATGCCGTATCCAATGTCGTGCCCGTGGTCGCCGCCAATCGTGTCGGTACAGAGGGCGATATGCGCTTTTACGGGCACAGCTTCATCACGGATGAGCGCGGCGACTTCACAGCCGAGTTTGGCGACACCACCGAAGGCGTGCTTGATGCGGTCTTTGATTTGGAGAGGGTGCGCAAACACCGCGCCACCTTCGGCTTCTTCCGCGACCGCCGCCCGCAGCTTTACGGGCGGATTGTTGAGGATATTTAAGCGGGAACGTCCAGCGCCAGCGCAAATACCTCGTTCAGCATCTCAGCGTTCATCCGGCCGGTATTCTGATTATAGCGTGATGTGTGGTAGCTATCGATTAAGCGACGGCCATCGAGCAGATGATGCACCGCGCCATGGGCAAAGCGGCGCTTGGGCAGTTTCTCCCCACAGGCTTTGACCACCGATTGATGCGCGACTTGGCCCAGTGCGATGATCGTGGTCAGCTTTGGCAGGGCCGCCAAGGCGCTTTCCAAATAGGGTCGGCAGGTGCGCATTTCTTCGGGTGTCGGCTTATTTTCGGGCGGCACGCATTTGACCGCGTTGAGGATCATGACCCCATTGAGGCTGGCCCCATCATCGCGAAAGCCGCCGAACAAATGGCGGGTAAATTCCGGCGGATCATAAGTGATCAGGTCAAAATCCCTGAGCCCGGCAAAGAGCATTTCGCCCGATGGATCGCCCGTAAAGGGCCGACCGGTGCGGTTTGCGCCATGTTTGCCGGGGGCAAGGCCCACAATGGCCAGCCAAGCATCCGGATCGCCAAAGGCGGGGACGGGCGCATTCCAGAAATTTGGGAATTCTGAGTGGCAGGTTTGGCGATAAGCGGCGAGCCTTGGGCATAGGGCGCAGTCATGGGCTGGCTCTGTTGCGGGAAGGGCGCTTAAGATTTGGGGGCTGTTCATGGTCACTCGGCTCGCTTAAGCGGGCCGGGCCATGCGCACAAGCTATGCCATTGCTTTGGGATCAAATCAGCCGCACGCGCGCTTTGGGCGGCCAGAGGCTGTGCTGCAGGCCGCCTGTGCCGAACTCTCGACTGGGCCGACTCGGTTGGTCGCGCGTTCCCCGATAATCCGATCTGCGCCCATTGGCCCGTCCCTGCGCACCTATGCCAATGCCGCCGCGCTGATTGACACCGCGCTAGAGCCGCTTGAGCTGCTTGCGCATTTAAAATCGATCGAGGCCGCCTTTGGCCGTCGCACGGGCGGGCAAAGATGGCGCGCACGCGTGCTGGATCTCGATATTCTGCTCTGGTCAGAGGGGGCTTTTGAAGCACCGGGCCTGTGCATCCCCCATATAGACTTTGCCGAACGGCGCTTTGTGCTCGACCCGCTGGCGCGCATTGCGGCCCATTGGCGCGACCCCCGAAGCGGATTAACCATATATCATCTAAAGGCGCGCCTTGACCGAAAGCGTCCCGCCGCATAGGGGAGCGTCCCAAGGTCGGGCCGTTAGCTCAGTCGGTAGAGCAACTGACTTTTAATCAGTAGGTCGCTGGTTCGAATCCAGCACGGCTCACCAACCTTTTCAACACAGCTTTGAAGGCGCGGCACTTTTCGTGTCAGGCGCGCGAATTGGCGGTTTCGGCCTATGTCCATTTATTCCGGCTCTTACTCGGTGAAAACTGGGCGCCGACAGTCGTTTATTTCTCCCATGCGCGGCCTGATGGGCCAACGCTGCACCAACGCTTCTTTAGATGCCCGGTGCAGTTTGATAGCCCCCTAGATGGCTTTGAATGCCCTGCGGCGGATCTCGACCGGGTCAATGTGCGTGCCGATGCGGCGATGGCCAGCCATGCAAGTCTATTGCTGGATGGTTTGCCGGGTGAACGCCCCGACGCTGCGGGTATGGTTGTCCGGTTGATCCATGCCCTTTTGCCAATGGGTCGGGCGTCGCTGCGGAACGTTGCCAAGGCAATGGCTCGCAACCCGCGTCAGTTGCAGCGCCAATTGGCCGTGGAAGGCACGACGTTTGAGTCCCTTTTGGCCGATGTCCGATCCGATTGGTGTGAGACGCTCCTGAAAGAGTCCGCGCTCACCATTGACGCTGTGGCGACGCGACTGGGCTATGGCCATCCGTCTGCCTTTATTCGCTTCTTCAAGCAGCGGCAGGGAATGACCCCGGGCCAGTGGCGGCAGCAGCATCTGGGCGGACGATAGTCGCTATTTGACGATGAGATTGTCCAGCGACCCCAGTCGATCGACTTGGATGGTCATCCGGTCCCCGGGCTGGAGATAGCGCTTCTGCTGCTTTTCAAGGGCAATCTGGCTTTCAATGACATGCGTCGTAAAGTTCGTGCCCCAGCCGCCTGCCAGCCATTTCACAAGCCCCCGCCCGATGGACCGCACATCAATGCCGGCGAAGACCGTGCCGCCCGGCGTGCCGGCCAAAATCAGGGTGCGGGCGGGTACCTTGCCGTCCGCGTCAAAGGGCAATCGGGCGGTGCCGCCCCAATAGGCCCATTCATGGCCCCGCAGCGCCCCCGCTTCAGCCAGAATTTGGGTTAAATCCCAAATCCACATCTTGGCCTCGGTGCGTTGACGTTCTTGTCCATTGACGGAGAGTTGGAGCGTTACGCCCGACACAAAGCGATCCAGATCACGCGGCACGATGAACACATCACCCACTGGCAGATAGCCTGGCGCGCTTTTGCCGCTGGTAAAGCCCTTGCCGGACTCAGGATGCTCCGGATCGATATTGCGCATCAATGTGGCCCGGTCGGTCACGTCGTTGCACAGCATCAGTCCGCCTGTTGCGGCCTGATCCGTACGCGCTGGTGTTAAAGGCACAAGACACAGTTCCACCTCATAATCGAGGAGGGCGTCTCGTGCTGATACCTTTGCGCGCGAAGAGGTGGGGGCAACATATTTGGCAAAGATAAACGGCCCGCCCTCCACCGTCGCTTCTTCGGCATGTTCGCGGTAATTGGTTCCCGCGGCAATATGCTGATCGCGCAGATCGACAGGCACGGCCAAATCCGCAACATCGGCTGTGACAGGGGTGCCGCCCGCCGATATGAGTGCGCGGACCCCATCATAGCCAAGCCGGTTGATGAGGCTAATGGCATCTTCGCCCGAATTGCCAACGGGCAGACCTGTAATTCTGCCATTGGCATAGCTGCTGACGGCGATGGTCTGTTTGCCCAGCCGTGCAAAGCTCAGGGCGTCGCTGGTCGGGGCAATTTCGACATTTGGGGCGGATGCGGGCTGGCGCGCG
>RFSU01000003.1 GCA_009923795.1 Sphingomonadaceae bacterium | reverse complement strand
CAATGTGTGGTCGCTAGTGTTGATGCGCGCTGGTCGGGCGATCATTGGGAAGTCTTCACCCATGGCGGGCGGCAGGCAACGGGCCTAGATGCCATTGCCCATGCGTTGCACTTGGCAGATTTGGGGGCGGGCGAGCTCTTGGTCACCTCGATGGATCGGGATGGCACGCGCGATGGCTATGATCTCGATCTCACCCGCACGATTGCCGATGCCGTGCGCGTGCCTGTCATTGCCTCTGGCGGGGTTGGAACCCTCAACCATCTGGTGGAGGGCGTCACCAAAGGTCATGCCAGCGCCGTGCTTGCGGCATCGATCTTTCACTTTGGCGAGGCGACGCTGGGCGATGCGCATCGCGCGCTGGCGTCCGCAGGGCTGCCCGTTCGTCACCCGGTGGCTTGACGCGCCGCACCGCCTGCGCGCACATGGCATTTATGTCTGACACCCTGACCCGTTTGGAAGCCATTATCCGCGCCCGCCGTGCGGCGGACCCAACCTCCTCCTATGTTGCCAAGCTTGCGGCCCGCGGTCGGGGCAAAATCGCCCAAAAATTGGGGGAAGAGGCAACAGAAACGGTGATTGCCGCGCTCACCGAAGATAAGACGGCGCTCACCAAAGAAGCGGCCGATCTTGTCTTTCACCTGCTCCTGCTGCTCGCGGATTGCGATGTATCGATCACGGATGTGCTGGCGGAGTTGGAGGCGCGCGATGGTGTGTCGGGCCTTGTTGAAAAAGCTGCACGGACGGAGTGACCATGCCTATTGATGCGCTTGCCCCGTATGATGATCAGAACATCTTTGCGAAAATCCTGCGGGGGGAAATTCCCAACCGCACGGTCTATGAAGATGATTGGGCGCTCGCCTTTCACGACATCAACCCGCAGGCGCCCGTCCATGTGCTCGTCATTCCCAAGGGCGCTTATGTGAGCTGGGATGATTTTTCGGCCAAGGCAAGCGAGGCCGAAATTGCGGGCTTCATCCGCGCCGTTGGCCATGTATCACGCGACTTGGGCCTTCCTGCCCCCGGATATCGGCTGCTCGCCAATATTGGCGGCCATGGCCATCAGGAGGTTCCCCACCTCCACATCCATATTTTCGGGGGAAAACAGATGGGGGCGATGCTGCCGCGCTGATATTTTGTTGCGTGATTCGCATTAACGCTTAGGTTGCCGACCCAAAGCAGATATCTTTGGGAGAAGTTCATGTTGTTTGGACGCGTTAAACCGCTTGATGCGATTCTGGCGACGGCGGAGAAAAAATCGCTCCACCGCTCGCTTGGCGCCTTTCAGCTTACCATGCTCGGCATCGGGGCCGTTATCGGAACCGGTATTTTTGTGCTCACCGCAGAGGCCGCTCAAAAGGCTGGCCCCGGCATGATGCTCAGCTTTGTGATTGCCGGCGTTGTCTGTGCTGTCGCGGCGCTTTGCTATGCCGAAATGGCGGCCATGGTTCCGGTCTCTGGCTCTGCCTATACCTATAGCTATGCCGTTATGGGCGAATTGCTGGCTTGGATGGTCGGCTGGGCGCTCATTTTGGAATATGCCGTGGCGGCGGGGGCTGTCTCGGTGGGCTGGTCTGGTTATGTGGTCGGCTTGCTGGAAAATGTGCTGCACATCGACATTCCCGATCTCCTTGTGCGTGGCCCTTATGATGGTGGCGTGATCAATCTCCCCGCCATGATGATTGCAGGGCTGGTGACCTGGTTGCTGGTCATTGGCACGCGCGAAAGCGCGTCGGTTAACGCGGTTCTTGTTGTCATTAAGGTGACTGCGCTGACGCTCTTCATCGCACTGGCCGTGCCGGTCATGAAAATGGAGAATTTTGAGCCCTTTGCCCCGCTCGGCTTTGCAGGCATTGGCGCGGCTGCGGCCTCCATCTTCTTTGCCTATGTCGGCTTTGATGCCGTGTCTACGGCAGCCGAAGAAACCAAAAATCCGCAACGCAACATGCCCATCGGCCTGATCGGTTCGCTTGCTGTCTGCACGATTTTTTATCTGCTGGTGGCCGCAGGCGTGATCGGATCGGTCGGCGCACAGCCCATCCTTGGCGCGAATGGCGAAGGTCTGGCCCCGGGCAGCGTCGCTTTGGCGCAGCAATGTGGCGCCATGGGGGATCAGGCGGTCGTCTGTTCCAAGGAAGCCCTGGCCTGGACCTTGCGGGAAATTGGCTGGCCGCAAATTGGCAATCTCATCGGTCTTGCCGCGGGTCTCGCCTTGCCATCGGTTATTTTGATGATGATGTTCGGCCAGACCCGTATTTTCTTCGTCATGAGCCGGGATGGCCTGCTCCCTGAGGCCTTTTCGAAAATTCATCCAAAATACAACACGCCCCATGTTATCACCATGATTACGGGTGTGGCGGTTGCGCTGTTTGCGGCCTTTTTTCCGGTTGGCAAGCTGGCGGACATCTCCAACTCTGGCACGCTCTTTGCCTTTGCCGCCGTGTCCTTTGCGGTATTGGTTCTGCGCCGGAAGGACCCTGATCGTCGCCGTCCGTTCCGGACGCCGCTCATCTGGCTCACCGCCCCCATTTCCATCCTTGGGTGCGCCTATTTATTCTATAATTTGTCGTGGGAAACGATCCGCCTGTTCTTGATCTGGGCAGCAATCGGGCTGGTTGTGTACTTCACGTACAGCCGCTCCCGCAGCCATGTGGGGCGCGGTTCGGTTGAGCTGCATGAGCAGGATGCCGATGTGCCGCCGTCCAGCGTGCCGCCCATTTCCTGATCGGCGCGCCTGCGCACCAAATTAAAAGGGGAGGCATTTGCCTCCCCTTTTTTGGTTTGGGTTAGGGCCGGGCCTTAGCCAAGTCGCGCGGCAACAAGCGCCCGCAAATCCGCCTCAGGCCGAGGGCCATAATGCGATATAATTTCCGCCGCACAAATGGCGCCCATGGTGAGGCAGTCTGCAAGCGAACGCCCTTCGGCGCGGCCCGTCAAAAAGCCAGCGGCAAAGAGATCACCCGCGCCGGTTGTATCGACGACCTTGTCCACGGGTTCGGCTGGCACATCGGCCCGTTCGCCGCCGGATATGGCAAGTGCGCCCTCTTCACTGCGGGTGACGACCAACGTGTCCACCAACGGAGCGGCAGCGGCCACGGCTGCTTCCAAATCCTCATTGCCCATCAGCGTGCGGATTTCCCCATCATTGGCAAAGAGAATATCGATCTTCCCTTCGGCCAGAAGCGCGCGGAAATCATCGCCATGCCGGGCAATCACGAAATTGTCAGAGAGGGTGAATGCGACTTTGCGGCCCGCCCCACGCGCAATGGCAATGGCTTCCTGCATGGCGGCGCGCGGTTCTTCCGGGTCCCACAAATAGCCTTCAAGATAGAGAATGCTGGCGTGTTCGATCATGCTGCGATCCAGCGCTTGGGCAGGCAGATATTGGGAGGCGCCCAAGAACGTGTTCATCGTGCGCTGCCCATCGGGCGTGACGAAGATCAGGCATTGGGCCGTGGGCGGCTCTTCGCCGCGCATGGGGGTGGAAAAGGCGACGCCGAGCGCGCGAATATCATGCGAAAAGACTTTGCCGAACTGATCATCTGCAACCTGCCCGATAAAGCCACAGCGGCGGCCAAGGGCGGCCATGCCCGCAATCGTGTTTGCTGCAGACCCGCCGCTGACTTCATGGGCGGAGCCCATTTTCGCGTAGAGGGCGTCTGCACGCGGGGCATCGACCAATTGCATCCCGCCTTTGGTCAGGCCTTCGGCGACGATTAGATCGTCCTTGGCGGCGGCGATAATATCAACAATGGCATTGCCGACGGCAACAACATCCAGCTGGGCATTGGTCACAAAAAATCCCCCGATGACAAGAATGAGCCGCGCGCTATCGGCTCTGCGCTTCGCTTGCAACCTCTATATAGGCGAACAAAGGGCTATCCTCTGGGGAAGAGCGAGACTAACGAACGGGCATGAGCATGGAGCGACAGGGCCTGGTAGCAGTGATTTTTGCTGCACAACGCACAAGCGAAGATGAGGTCGGATATCAAAAGGCCGCAGCTGATATGGTGGCCCTCGCCGAGCGACAGCCCGGCTTTCAGGGGCTTCAGTCCACCCGAGGAGCGGATGGCTTTGGCATCACGATCAGCTATTGGGCGGATGAGGATGCGGCCAAGGCCTGGCGCGACCACCCCGATCATGCCGCCATTCGCGACCTTGGCCGTGCCCGCTGGTATCACCACTATACAGTTGATATTGCGACAATAAACCGCAGTTATGATTGGACGCGCAATGGTTGATCTGAAGGCCAATAAGCGAGATTTTATGCTGCTGTTTTTGGTCATGCTGATTACCGGTGCCGGAAACACGGCGCTGCAATCTGTTCTGCCGACCTTGGGGCGGACAATTGGCGTTGCCGATAGCGTGATTGCCGCGGCCTTTTCGGTGTCGGCGGCGATTTGGGTGTTCACCGCGCCGCGCTGGGCCCGTCGATCCGATAAAGATGGGCGGCGCGAAATGGTCATGCTCGGCCTTGTGGGCTTTATCTCGTCGGTTGGGCTGTGTGGCATTGTCCTGTCGCTGGGCCTGCATGGGATATTGGGGCCGTTGGTGACGATGCTGACCTTCATCGCCGCGCGTATGCTCTATGGCATTTTCGGTGCCGCAGCACCGCCCGCGGCGCAGGCCATGGTCGCGCTGAGAACGTCGCGCAAAGAACGCACAAAGGCCTTGACCATGCTTGGCTCGGCCTTTGGTCTCGGCACGATTTTGGGCCCAGCCGCTGCCCCTTGGTTGGTTGGCCTTCCCGTTGTCGGATTGGCCGGACCCGCTTTTGTTTTTGCAGCCTTTGGCAGCGTGGTTTTGGTTTTCGTCTGGCGCTATTTGCGCGATGACACCCCGTCTGATGCGGGGCGTGGGGCGGCTGTCAGCTACCCCTCCATCGGCGGCGCGCCAACCGGCGGCAGTGTGACTGCGGCAACATCCCCCCAATCCAAGCCCTTGGCGCTTCGAGATCCGCGAATCTGGCCCTGGATGCTGTTGGGCCTGATCATGGGCCATGCGCAGGCGATGACGGGACAGGCCGTTGGCTTTTTGGTGATTGATCGGCTGCACCTGCCACTGGCCCATTCTCAAGAAGCAATCGGTATTGTTTTGATGATCGGGGCGGCGGCGGCCTTATTGGTGCAATGGGGCCTGATTCCGCTGTTCAATCTTGAGCCGCGGGTGATGATGGTGATTGGGCTTGTCATTTCCGCTATTGGGTGCGCGACGACGGGGGTGGCAGATAGCCTTTATGGAATTGCCACGGCCTATGCGCTGGCCTGCATAGGGTTCGGCTTTTCAAGGCCCGCCTTTACAGCCGGGGCCTCCTTGTCCGTTGATCGAAAACTGCAAGGCTCCGTCGCCGGACGGGTGACTTCAGTCAATGGCGCCGCTTTTGTACTCGGGCCTTCTATTGGAGTTGGCCTGTACGAGCTCTGGGGCCCGCTGCCCTATTTCCTGTCCGCGGCGATACTTGCCCTGCTCATTCCCTATGTCCTTGTCCGAATAAAGCCGGTCGCCGCCTCTTCGGAGCAGTAGAATCGAATTTATGCTGCAGGCGCAAAGTGGATTTGGTGCGTTATCAAAGCTGCACACGTCAGCACCAAACGAAAAAAAGGCCAGCCCCGAGGGACTGGCCTATGAAAGTTTGTATAGGAGAGGATGCCTGAAAGGCAGAATCTGATTGCAGCGCAGCAAGCTTTTGTGCAAGTGCGAAATGAAAAATCGTGATTGCAATTTTTGCAATCGTATCCTAATCTTCTTGCATGCGCCGTCTTCCCTCCCTTGCTGCTATTGAGGCCTTTGTTCAGGTGGCCCGTCTTGGATCGATCAAGGCGGCAGCGGAAGAACTGTCCCTCTCCTCCCCCGCGCTCAGTCGGCGAATCCAGACATTGGAGGCCTTTGTTGGCCGCCCGCTGTTTGATCGGGGGCATCAATCCATCCGCCTCAATGAAAGTGGGGAGGAATTGATGGAGCTGGTCGTGGACCCAATTGGCGCGCTGGGCGATGCGATTGAGACGATGACCTCTCGCGATCATGTGATGCGCTTGCGCCTCGGCGTGCCGACCTTGTTCGCGTCTCAACGGTTGATCCCGCATATCCCTGAGCTACGCAAAGCCCACCCGACGCTCCATATTGATCTGGATACGGCGGCCCATTCTCTCACGCGTCTGGGCGATGGGCTGGATTGCGCCATTGCGCTCGCTGAGTCGCTTGACCCTGCGCTTTATGGCGTGCGCATTTATCGGGACAATATCTACACTGTTGGCGCACGGCGATTGGTGCAGGGGCCGCATGCCATCACCCGGCCAGAACAGGTGGGCGAAATGACAGTGATGATCCACCGGGAGCTTGGCGATACGTTCAGCGCTTGGCGCGATGCGGTTGGGCTGCCCAATTTGGAACCAGCGGCGATTGATTATTATGATTCGGGCCAGCTGATGCTAGAGGCGGCGGCCCAAGGCCTTGGCATCGCCTTTTTGCACCAGAATCTCTTGTCAGATTATGGGGATGAGCGGCTGGTGCGCATGTTTGCGGATGTGGAGGTGCGCAGCCCCTATAGCTATTGGTTCGCCTGTCGGCCGCGCGCTTTGGATCTCCAGCCAGTGCGGTTGTTCCGCGACTGGCTGGTGACCCTCTATCAATCAGATTGAGGCCAAAGCCTCTTTCCCCTTAGGCGACGGACGCCTTGATGATTTTGCCGGGCGTGGCGGGCGGCTCACCCTTGGGCAGGGCATCGACATGTTCCATGCCCGATGTCACCTGACCCCAAACCGTATATTGCCCATCCAGGAAGTTCGCGTCCTGAAAGCAGATGAAGAACTGGCTGTTCGCGCTGTTCGGGTTCATCGCGCGCGCCATGGAGCAGGTGCCGCGCACATGCGGCGCGTCGTTAAATTCCGCCTTTAGATCGGGCTTGTCAGATCCGCCCATGCCCGTGCCGGTCGGGTCGCCGCCCTGCGCCATGAAGCCGCTGATGACGCGGTGAAAGACAACGCCATCATAAAAGCCTTCTTGCGCCAATTCGGAAATGCGCGCGACATGGCCGGGCGCAAGATCAGGGCGGAGCTGAATGACAACATCCCCGGTTTCGAGCGTAAAGGTCAATGTATCGGCCATGTCTTTAAGTCCTTCTTATCATCGTCAAAAAGGCCCCTTAAGCGGCTTGGGCGAGCGATGCCAGCCCATATTGCGTCGCTAAGAGAGCATAGCTGCGGCGGCGCGCCGCATGATCGGGCATGATGTTGACCAACATCATTTCATCCGCGCCATAATGGGCCGCGACTGCGTCAACTTCTGCCTGCACCTCCTGCGGGTCGCCAATGATGGAGCGCCGATTGGGCTGCGGCACATCATGATCCACGGCCCAATGCGCGGCCTTTTCCACGGACGGCACGGGGATTAATTCGCCCCGGATTAGATGATGAAACATCATGCGCGCGGGCATAGCGAGCCGTGTCGCTTCCTCCCGAATTGGGGCCGCAATCGCCCAGCTGGCGACCATCACATAGGGCTTGTCGAGCCAGCGCGAGGGCTGAAAATTGCGCCGGTAAAGATCGGCCTGCGCCAACCCTTGCGAATTGATAAAATCCGCCACGCAATAAGGCAGGCCCGCTTCTGCGGCCCAAGTCGCGCTGTCGAGGGAAGAGCCGAGCAGCCAAGGCTCAATCGCGCCTCCGCCAGAGGGCATCGTGTCTTTCAATGAGGCAAAGGGATGATCGGCGGGCAGGCCATCGCCCAGATAGGCGAGCACTTCAGCCAAGTTGCTCGGAAAATCATCCATCGGCATTCGGCGGGATCGATCCCGCTGCAAGGCATAGGCCGTCCGCTGATCCGATCCGGGTGCACGACCCAGACCCAGATCAATCCGCCCCGGCGCAAGGGCAGACAGCATCTTGAATGTCTCAGCTACCTTAAACGGCGAATAATGGGGCAGCATGATCCCGCCAGAGCCGATGCGGATGCGCTGTGTGGCGAGCGCAACCGGGCCGATCAGGGCCTCAGGCGCGCAGCCCGCAAGGCCCGGCGACGCATGGTGTTCCGCCAACCAATAGCGATGATAGCCGAGCCTATCGCACGTCCGGGCAAGGTCGAGTGTGTTGGCAAGCGCGTCTGCTGCCGTCATCCCTTCTTCAATCGGGGTTTGGTCAAGAACCGAAAGGCGATATTCGCGTGTCATGCCTGAAGTTTAGCGGGATTATTGCGGGATGAAAGCCAAAGCTTGTCAATCCGCGCGCCGGGGCGTAACCACGCCGCGATCAAGGACTGCCGGATTGGAGGGACGATGAGACCCGCACCGCCGAACCGGCTGTGGCAACGCAGCTTGACGAAGATGATCACCTCAAGCGCGAATTCATCCGAGACGTTCTCTCCGCCGTTTATATGGGCGATGATAGCGGCGCGCGCACGCTGGTCGCACCCTTGCACCCGGCGGATATTGCCGATCTCATCGAACAGACGCCGGGCGATGCGCGGCATGACCTTGTCCGGGCGCTATCTGATCTGATTGACGCCGATGTTATTGCAGAGCTGAATGACTATGTCCGCGAAGCCCTGATCGACAGTCTGGCCCCCGAACAGGTGGCCGATATTGCCGCCGAACTCGATACCGACGATGCCGTCGCCATTATTGAGGATATGGAGGAGGATGATCAGCGCGCCGTTCTCCGCGCCCTGGCGCCCGATGATCGCGCCGCCATTGAAGAGGCGCTGTCCTATCCAGAGGAATCGGCCGGCCGCTTGATGCAGCGGGAGCTGATCGCCGTGCCCGAACATTGGTCGGTGGGCCAGGTCATCGATTATCTGCGTGAAAATCAGGATTTGACGACCGATTTCTGGGAAGTCTTTGTTGTCGACCCCCAGCATCACCCCGTTGGCACCTGCCATTTAAGCTGGGTGCTCCGCACGCCGCGCGGGGTGCGCATGACTGATGTGATGAAGCGCGAACAAACGCTCATCCCAGTTGATATGGATCAGGAAGAAGTTGCCCTGCGCTTCCAGAAATATGGCCTGATCTCTGCGGCCGTCATCGACCCTGCGGGTCGGTTGGTCGGCATGATCACGGTCGATGATATCGTCCATATTATTCAAGAGGAGGCGAGCGAGGATATTCTCAAACTCTCCGGCGCGGGTGAGGGCGATATTAACGAGCCGATCCTGATGACGGTGCGCACGCGCCTCACCTGGCTGGTCGTCAATTTGGGCACGGCGATTATCGCGGCCAGCGTCGTGGGTCTGTTTCAGGGCGAGATCGCCAAATTCGCGCTGCTCGCTGTGCTGATGCCCATTGTCTCGGGCATGGGCGGCAATGCCGGCACACAGACCTTGGCGGTGGTGGTGCGCGCCATTGCCACCAATGAATTGACCAGTTCCAACACGATGCGGATGATTGGGCGGGAATTGCGCATTGCCATGGCCAATGGGCTGGCGCTGGGCCTGTTGATCGGAACCGCGGTCAGCCTGGCCTTCAACAATCCCACTTTGGGGATGGTGATGGGGGCTGCCATGATTATCAACAATATGGTCGCCGGCCTTTCTGGCATCCTTGTGCCGGTGACGCTGGATCGGCTGAATGTCGATCCCGCCGTCTCCTCCGCCGTGTTCGTCACGATGATGACCGATGTGATGGGCTTTTTCAGCTTTTTGGGGCTTGCCGCCGTTATCGGTCTGGCGGGCTAATGCCGCTGCATCTGACCAAGGTCGCCTTTGGTGCGACCTCCCTTTCAGATCTTGTCAGCCGGGTCGAGGCGCGCGCGCATGCCGGGGAGGTGCGGATGACAACGCGCTATCTGCCTAAACGCCATAGCGACATTGAAGGCGCAGGCGCACTTTATTGGATTGTCCGCCATCAATTGATTGCCCGCGCGCGGATCAAGCGATTTGATCCGACGCCCGATGGACGCATGGACATTGTGCTGGAAGCGCGTGTCATTCCGGTGCGGCCCACCCCACGCCGTGCGCATCAGGGCTGGCGTTATCTGGAAGATGCCGATGCGCCGGAGGATCTGGGCGGCCTTATGGCGCAAGAGGATGATGTCCTGCCCGCGGCCCTGCTCAGCGATTTGGCAGAGTTGGCGCTGATCTAGCGACGCAAAAGAAAAGGGCGGCAAAAGCCGCCCTTCGCTGTCATCGATTTGAAGACATTAGGCGTCTTCATTGGCCTTTTGATATTGGGGTGCTGCCTTTTTCAGGATCTCGATGATTTTGGCGGCGGCCGCCTTTTCATCGGTCTGCTCCATGGCGGCAAGTTCCCGCGCCAGACGGCTGGTGGCGCCTTCAAAAATCTGCCGCTCTGAATAGCTCTGCTCAGGCGCTTCTTCGGGGCGGAAAAGATCGCGCACAACTTCGGCAATCGACACAAGGTCGCCCGAATTGATCTTGGCTTCATATTCCTGCGCGCGGCGCGACCACATGGTGCGCTTCACCTTGGGTTTGCCCTTGAGCGTGGTCAGCGCCTCACCCATTTGTTTGTCGGATGAGAGTTTGCGCATGCCGACGCTTTCCGCCTTGTTGGTCGGAACCCGCAGGGTCATTTTTTCCTTTTCAAATCGCAGAACATAAAGCTCAAGCTTCATGCCAGCGATTTCAGAGCTTTCCAGTTCAATCACACGGCCGACGCCATGCTTTGGGTAAACGACATAGTCGCCGACGACGAAATTAAGCGCGCTGGAAGACATATTATGCGACCTTTCTAACCGAGTCGTCCGCCTATTTCCGACTATGCCTTTAGGGCCGCTGCTGCGACGCCGGGCGCGGAAAAAAGGGGGCTGGACGCTCCATCCGGCGCGGGAGACCCCGCGTTTCGACACTAAGTATAACAGAGTCGTAGCAAAAATACCAGCGCCCCGCACATTTCGGGTGCGCGTCGACGCCGTCAGGCCGCTGCGCCCTATAATTAGCCTTTGGGGGTAACTGGCGGTGCGGCGGAAAGTTCCGGTGCCGGGGTCGCCTGTCGGGGGGCTGCTAGGGCTGCCAGAACAGACGCATCCCGCCCATAAAGATCGGGGAAGGTCTGCAAAGCTGTTCCCCCAGCGGTCGCGACCGTGAAATATGCGATGTGCACGGGAATAGAGCTTTTAAACGCGGCCTTTGCGGTGTCACCTGCTTGAATTAACTGCACCAGATTATCAGCAATGCGGTTGCGCGCTGTCGCGTCGTTCAATTTCTCACCAGATTGCAGCAGGCTGAGCAAAATGCCGAATTCAAAGGCGCGGTCTGTGCGCAGGCAGCCATGGCTATAGGCGCGCGGATTATTGGCAAAGAGCGTCTTATTGGGCGTGTCATGGAAGAAAATGGCATGATCATTCGGCATGTCGAGCTTCAACTGGCCAAGGGCGGCTGTCGGGCCGGGTTTCTGCACGACCGAAAGCGTCTTGCCAGTCCCCGTCCACACATAGCCGCGCGCACGGGCAAGGGCGGGGTCGCGCGCAATCAGCGGGCCGACTTCCTGACGGATGATGCTTTGTGGCAAGACCCAAGGGGGATGCACAACAATGCCCGTGGCGCTGGCCGATAGCTGCGGCGTTGGCGTGTCCCGCTTTCCAACAATCACCCGATAAGCGGCGATATTGCGGCCATAGGTGTTGATGCGCACCATATATTCGGGAACATTGGCAAGGAGATGCTTATCCCCCAAGGATTGGGGCAGCCAGCGCCAGCGATCCAGATTGATGCGCAGCTGCCCGATCCGGCTGGTGCTTGCGGCGGGGGTGCGGGCCAATTCTGCCTTGAGCGCCGCATAATCCGGATGCTTGGGCTCAAGACGGGTTAGGGCCGCGTCTATATCATGGCTTTCAAGCGCGACCTGGAGCGCGATATCGGTGGGCATGGTCTGGGCGTCAGTATCGGTGACGAACCAATCCCCGCGCGCGGCAATGGGTGTGCGCCCATCGCGCAAATCGGCGGCCAGAGCAGAAAAAAGCTTTGATGCCAATGTGCTGAGCGCTTCACCCTCTCCCACTGTCAGGGCCGCGCGCAGAGCCTGAGGCTCATAATCGCGCGCCAAAAGGCCGCGTTTCCCAATGCCTTCAATGACCGAAAGAAGCTGCTTTGCATCTGCGAGTGGCCAAGAGGGGGCTGGGGCTGGGACAGCGGCCTCTTCGGCCGGGGCAGTCGGCACCGGAGCCGGGGTGCTCATTTGGGGCAAAAGATTTTGCGATCGATCGGGATTCCCTGCTGGAATAATTTGTGCAGTTTACGGGGTTACTTTAATTCTGGTTTTTCCCATCGGTTGGTTTATACTTTGATGATACATCGATGTTCCGAAATGTCCTTGCCATGGCAAGGGGGCTTGGCGGCGCATCTGATTTAATCTGTGCAGGACGAATCTAATCCTTGGATGCTTCGCGCGCGAGCCAATCTTCCAGCCATTTAATGGTGTAATTGCCATCAATCACATCGGGCTGGGCCAGCAAATCCTGATGAAGCGGAATGTTGGTTTTCACGCCATCCACTGCCATTTCTTCCAGCGCGCGGCGCATGCGCATCATGCAGCTTTCGCGCGTGCGGCCATAGACGATCAGTTTGCCGATCATGCTGTCATAATAAGGCGGAATCTTACAGCCCGCATAGAGCGCGCTATCGACGCGCACATGCATACCGCCGGCCGGATGATAGGCCTTGATCAGGCCCGGGGATGGCGCAAATGTCCGTGGGTCTTCGGCGTTGATGCGGCATTCAATCGCATGGCCGCGAAACTCCAGATCTTCCTGCTTCACAGACAGGGGACGCCCCTCGGCAATGCGGATTTGTTCGCGCACCAAGTCAAAGCCCGTGATCATTTCGGTGACGGGGTGCTCCACCTGAATACGGGTGTTCATTTCGATGAAATAAAACTGCCCATCTTCCCATAGAAACTCAATCGTGCCGGCTCCGCGATAGCCCATATCGGCCATCGCCTTGGCGACAATGCCGCCCATGCGTGCGCGCTCTTCGGCCGAAATGACGGGCGATGGCGCTTCTTCCAAAACCTTTTGGTGGCGGCGCTGAAGCGAACAATCCCGCTCGCCCAAATGGATGGCATTGCCCTTGCCATCGCCAAACACCTGAAATTCAATATGGCGCGGATTGCCCAGATATTTTTCCAGATAGACAGTGGCATCGCCAAAGGCTGCTTTGGCCTCGGTTCCGGCCTGCTGCATCTGGGTTTCCAGATCTTCCTCGCTGGTAACAACCTTCATGCCGCGACCACCGCCGCCAGAGGCAGCCTTGATGATGACGGGATAGCCGACCTCGCGGGCAAGGCGCTTGGCTTCTTCTACATCCTCAATCGCGCCAGCCGATCCGGGGACCAGCGGCAGGCCAAGATCGCCCGCCGTCTTCTTGGCCATCACCTTGTCACCCATGGTGCGGATATGTTCGGGCTTTGGTCCCACGAATATCAGCTTATGTTCTTCGATAATCTCAGCAAAGCGGGCATTTTCAGAGAGAAATCCATAGCCTGGATGAATGGCATCCGCGCCCGAAATTTCCGCTGCAGATATAATCGCCGGGACATTGAGATAGCTGTCCTTGGCCGCTGGCGGGCCGATGCAAATGGCTTCATCGGCCAAACGCACATGCATGGCATCGGCATCGGCAGTCGAATGGACGGCGACCGTCTTAATGCCCATTTCATGGGCCGCGCGATGAATGCGCAGGGCAATCTCACCCCGATTGGCGATCAGAAGTTTTTCGATGGTCATGCAGCGATCCCTGGGGTCTGGTATGCCATTACTCAATCACGACCAGCGGCTGATCAAACTCCACCGGTTGGCCATTGGCGATTAAAATCTGCGTCACCTTGCCACCGCGCGTCGCGGTGATCGGGTTCATCACCTTCATCGCTTCGATGATGATCACCGTATCGCCCTCTTTCACTGTATCGCCAACCGACACAAAGGGCGCAGCTTCTGGCGATGCGGCCAGATAGGCTGTGCCCACCATCGGCGATTTGACGGCACCGGGATGGTCGGCCGGGGCCACATCCGCTGGGGCGGCGACAGGTGCAGGGGCGGCCAGCGCAACGGGGGCGGCAGGTGCTGCCATTGTGACGGATGCGCCCTGCATCGTGCGGGCAACGCGGATCTTGCGATCATCAGCCTCAACCTCAATTTCGGTCAGGCCTGTGTCGTTCAGCAATTTGGCGAGTTGCCGCACAAGGGCAATATCTACCTGCATCTGTCCTGCTTTCTCTGCCATAAGTCCCCCAGAAGAAGAAATTTGATGCCCTTTGTCAGAGCTTGACCGCCGCGTCCAGCGCAAGGGCATAGCTCATCGCGCCGAATCCAGAGACGGTTCCAACCGCCGCTTCACCCACAAAGCTCTTGTGGCGAAAGGCCTCGCGCCGGTGCGGGTTGGAGAGATGCACTTCAATCACGGGAACCGTGATCGCCTTAATCGCATCATGGATCGCGATGGAGCTGTGCGTATAGGCCCCGGCGTTGAGCAGGACGGCCTTTGCGCCCGATGCCTGCGCCTCCTGCAGCCAATCAATCAAATGGCCTTCATGATTGGACTGGCGGACATCGACCGTCACACCCAGCGCCTGCGCCTGATCCTCAAGCTGTCCGGCAATATCATCGAGTGTGTCCGACCCATAAATATCCGGTTCCCGCGTGCCGAGCAGGTTTAGATTTGGCCCATTAAGGACATAAATGACGGGCTTTTCAGCCATGCAGGGCTCCTCCCAATTGGGTTCAGGTTGCGGTGCTTCGCGTCTCCCCTATATGGACCCGCAGCAAAAGGCAAAGGAACGGACGGCCGCACCATGATTTCGATCCAGCTCAATGGCGAATTGCGCCAGATCGCCCCCGGTTTGACTCTGGCTCAATTGGTCAGCGACATTGGTCTGGATCCGGCCAAGGTCGCGGTCGAGCGCAACCGCGAAATCGTCCCCCGCTCCACCCTGGCCCAAGTGTCTGTCGGTGATGGGGATCAGCTGGAAATCGTCCATTTTGTGGGCGGCGGGCAAGGCGACGACAGCTGGACTGTTGCGGGCCGCACCTTCCAATCGCGCCTGATTGTCGGCACCGGCAAATATAAGGATTTCGCCCAAAATGCCGCAGCACTTGAGGCTTCGGGCGCGGAAATCATCACCGTTGCTGTGCGCCGCGTCAATGTGTCGGACCCCAATGCCCCGATGCTGACCGACTTTATCGACCCCAAAAAATACACTTATCTGCCCAATACCGCAGGCTGCTTCACCGCCGATGACGCGATCCGCACCCTGCGTCTGGCGCGCGAGGCGGGCGGTTGGGATTTGGTGAAGCTGGAGGTGCTGGGCGAAGCGCGCACGCTCTATCCCGATATGCGCGAAACGCTGAAGGCGACCGAGATCTTGGTCAAAGAAGGCTTTAAGCCGATGGTCTATTGCGTGGATGATCCCATCGCCGCCAAGCAGTTGGAAGAGGCAGGAGCAGTTGCCATCATGCCGCTGGGCGCGCCCATTGGCTCTGGCCTTGGCATTCAAAACCGCGTCACGATCCGGCTGATTATTGAAGGCGCCAAAGTTCCCGTGCTGGTCGATGCCGGTGTCGGCACAGCGTCTGACGCGGCCGTTGCGATGGAATTGGGCTGTGAGGGCGTGTTGATGAACACCGCCATTGCTGAGGCCAAAGACCCGATCCTGATGGCGCGCGCGATGAAGCTGGCGGTGGACAGCGGGCGGCTCGCCTATCGCGCCGGACGCATGGGCCGCCGCATGTACGCCGACCCCTCTTCGCCGCTGGCGGGATTGATCTGAGCTTTGGCGCATTAAGAATGTGCGCCATTGACACATAAGCCATTGACACATAAATTACGTTTGTGACGAATTTACAGACAGTCGTCGAATTGCCCGAATTCATGCGTCGTGCGAAGGCGATCATGTCTGATGAGGAACGTGCAGTTCTGGTGGATTATGTTGCTGCCAACCCTGAGGCGGGCGTTTCGCTTGGTGGCGGGTTGCGCAAGTTGCGGGTGGCCCGCGATGGCGGTGGCAAGCGGGGTGGTTACCGGATCCTTTATGTTTTTGGGGGCCGTGCGATGCCAATCTTTCTCGTCACGGTGTTCGCGAAGAATGAGAAGGATAATCTGAGCAGAGCCGAACAGGCAGAGCTAATTGCTCTCAGCAAGCTCTTGCTCGCACATTATGGAGACCCAGAATGACCGCGTTTGAAAGCATAAAGCAGGGCCTGACAGAGGCCATTGCCTTTGCAGACGGAAAAAACACCAAGGCACTCGTCCACATAGTGGACGTGCCGGTGGTCGATGTTGCGGCGATCCGCGCCAGCACGGGATTGTCGCAGGGCGCCTTTGCCCGAAGCATCGGCGTTGCCAAGGGCACTTTGCTCAATTGGGAACAGGGCCGTCGGCGCCCAACAGGACCCGCGCAGGTGCTGCTTGCTATGATCGCGCAAAAGCCGTCGCTGGTCAGTGAGCTGTTGCGCTGACGGGACAAGGCCATCCGCAAGCCGACTAAGCGGCCTCTAAACGCCGATCATCATCCGGGCCAGTTCTGGCGGGCGGACGTGATCCTGATCGGCGTCGGGGGTAAAGCGGGCCCAGCCATTTGGCCCAAGGCGCTCGAGCGGGCGAAAGCGGCCTTTATACTCCATCCGGGGGGATCCTGCGATCCAATAGCCGAGATAGACATAAGGCAGGCCAGCTTCGGCTGCACGCAATATATGGTCCAATATGATGAAGGTGCCGAGGCCCGGGCGATGCGCTGTATCGGGTTCAAAAAAGCTGTAAATCATCGAGAGGCCATCGGCCTGCTGATCGGTCAAACAGGCCCCAACCAAACGCCCCGGTCGCCCATCGATTGAGGGTTCGCGATATTCCACGACACTGGTGTCAACCGGCGTTGTTTCCACCATATCCGCATAATCCATATCGTCCATGTGCGACATGCCGCCATTTGGGTGCCGGGCTGAAAGATAGCGGCGCAGCAGCGCAAATTGCTCCTCCGTTGCCCAAGGCTGGCAAGCGGCGACATGCAGATCAGCATGTTTTTTCAGCAAGCGGCGCTGGCTGGTATTGGGCTTAAACTCGCCCGCGACTACGCGCACCGAAACACAGGCGGAACAGTCCATGCAGCTGGGGCGATAGGCAACCGCCTGACTGCGGCGAAAGCCAATCCGGCTCAACGCTTCGCTCAATTCGGTTGCATGCCCGCCGGATAAATCGGTGAAGACTTTGCGTTCCAGCTTGCCCGGCAAATAGGGGCAAGGGGCCGGGCTGGTCACGAAAAAGCGGGGAAACCGAAATTGGGCCGTCACGGCGGCGACATCCTTTTCCTAAGGCCTTTCCGACCGCTGCGGGCGGCTGGGGCGTTGGGTCTTTTATGTCCGGTTACGGCCCTGCTGAAAAGGCCTTTTACTTCCAAAGTCGGTTAACTTGTCCGTCAGTCTGGTTCGACCAGACTAACGTCGTAGCCTCCCGCAGCCAAAGCGGTGATCAGCGCCTGCAAATGGGCTGCATCGCGCAATTCGCATTCAATATCGGTGATCAGGCCCTTGGCCGGCAAGTTGGTGAAAACGCGCTGGTGATAAATTTCCAGCACATTGGCATCCTGTTCGGCAAAAATGCCAAAGACGCGGAACAAGGCGCCAGGGCGGTCCTGCAAGCGCAACCGGACGCGCGCCAAACGGCCGGATCGGGCCAGATCGCGCAACAGCACATTGGCCAGCAGGCGCGTGTCAATATTGCCGCCGCACAAGACGATGCCAACATTGCGGCCTTTGAACCGATCCGGATTGGCTAAGAGTGCGGCAAGGCCCGCGGCCCCCGCACCTTCCACCACGGTCTTTTCAATTTGCAACAACAGGCTGACGGCCTGTTCCAAATGGCGCTCGCCCACCAGCTGAATATCATCCACTTGGGCCGCGACAAATTGGCGCGTCAAATCCCCCGGATATTTGACCGCAATCCCTTCGGCCAGCGTATCGCCGCCAATGGGCAGGTCGCTGCCTTTGAGGACATTATACATGCTGGGGAAGAGCTCTGCCTGAACGCCAATGATTTCGGCATCGGGCTTTAGCGCGCGGGCAACGGTTGAAATGCCGGAGATGAGACCACCGCCGCCAATTGGCACGGCAAAGCAATCCAGCTCTGGCGCATCTTCCAGCATTTCCAACGCCAGCGTCCCTTGCCCGGCAATAATCTCTGCTTCGTCAAAGGGGTGGACAAAGGTCAGATGCTCGGCCTGTTCCAGCTCACGGGCATAGGCATAGGCCTGATCAAATGTTTCCCCGAACAAGACGACGCGCGCATCATGGCTTTGTGTCTGCATGACTTTCACGATCGGAGTCGGCTTGGGCATGACGATCGTCACCGGCACGCCCAGCCTTTTGCCATGATAGGCCAGGCCCTGTGCATGATTGCCCGCAGAGGCCGCAATCACCCCTGCCGCACCCTCTTTCTCACCCAATTGCAACAGGCGGTTCAGCGCCCCGCGTTCCTTATAAGCGGCTGTAAACTGGAGGTTCTCAAACTTCAGCCAGACATTGGCCCCCGTCAGATCCGACAGCGTCTGGCTGCGCAGGGTTGGCGTGCGCACGATTGAGGCGCGAATGCGGTCATGCGCGGCGCGCACATCGGCGAGGGTGACGGGAAGTTTGTCTTGGTCTGCCATAATGGGCGGTGCTTAGCCTATCCGGGGCCGATATGGAAATCGCCAGGCAGACCAAAAGAGGCAATATCGCGCTCTGGCGTCCCGGCGCATCTGTGCGTAATGAGACTTTATGGCAAAAATCGCATTCATTGGTCTTGGCGTTATGGGGGGTCCGATGGCCCGGCATTTGGCCCAAGCAGGCCACGAGATGGTCGTCTATAACCGCACCCGCGCCAAGGCGGAAAACTGGGTCGCCCAGCATGGCGGCGCGGTTGCATCTTCCCCGGCAGAGGCGGGAGACGGCGTTGATGCTGTCATCAGCTGCGTCGGCGCGGATGAAGATCTGGCGGCGGTCACGCTAGGTCGCGACGGCGCCTTCCGCACGATGAAGGCGGGAAGCGTTTTTATTGACCACACCACAGTGTCGGCGCGAATCGCCCGGCAGCTTGCGGTGGAGGCCAAGGGATCGGGCGTCATGGTTGTCGATGCGCCCGTCACCGGCGGGCAAATTGGGGCGGAACAAGGCACGCTCACCCTGATGTGCGGCGGGCGGGATGCTGCCATTGCTGCGGCCAGCCCCTTTATGCAGGCCTATTCCAAAAAGATCGTTCATGTCGGCCCCTCGGGCGCGGGGCAGACGACCAAGATGGTCAATCAAATCACCTTTTCAGGCATCATCCAAAGCCTGTCAGAGGCAATGCGCTTTGCTCAAGCAGCCGGGCTTGATCTCGATAAGGTGTTTGAATCAATCTCTGGCGGCGCTGCCTCCAGCTGGCAAATGCTCAACCGCTGGGAAACCATGGCCAAGGATGAATTTGATTTTGGCTTTGCGGTGGATTGGATGCGCAAGGATCTTGGCCTTGCGCTGGAAGAGGCGCGATCCAATGGAGCAACTCTGCCGCTCGCGGCGCTGATCGACCAATTTTACGCCGAGGTGCAGGACATGGGCGGCGGCCGTCAGGATACCAGTGCGCTGATCCGCCGTTTGAAGGCAAAGTGATGCCGCGCAGATTGGCGGCGTATGTTGCGGCAGCGGGCCTTGTCCTTGCAGCGATGCCCGCACAGGCAGACACGCTGATCGAGAACGTCAATGGACTGACGCTGGATGCCCGTGGGGAAGTCATCCGCTTTTCCGGCATGGTCATTGGCAATGATGGAAAGGTGGCGCGGCTGATCCCGATGAAGGGCAGCCAGCCAGATCCGACTGCGGCCAAGCCGCGCAAGACCGATGGTAAGGCGCCGCCTGTTGCCTATAGCTTCCGGCTGGATGGGCAGGGTCGCACGCTTATGCCGGGGCTGATCGACGCGCATGGCCATGTCATGGGGCTGGGCATTCAGCGATTGACGCTCGACCTGAGCGACACGACCAGCCTTGCCGAGGCGCAGGCGAAAATCGCGGCCTATGCGCGCGCCAACCCCAATCGCAAATGGATCATTGGCAGGGGCTGGAATCAGGAAAGCTGGAAGCTGGGCCGTTTCCCGACCGCCGCTGAATTGGACGTGGTCGTTGCCGACCGCCCGGTCTGGCTCGAGCGTGTTGATGGCCATGCCGGATGGGCGAACAGCGCGGCAATGGCTGTGGCCGGAATTACGGCGGCGACCAAAAGCCCGGTGGGCGGACAGATTCAGATGGCGGGCACAAAGCCAAGCGGTGTTTTCATTGATGCCGCTACCGATCTGGTCGCGCGTCACGCCCCGCAACCTTTGGCGAAGGAGCGCGACCTTGCGCTCGCCAAGGCGCAAGAGGCTTTGCTGTCGCTTGGGGTTACCGCAATCGCCGATATGGGCAGCACGCTTGAAGACTGGCAGAGCTTTCGCCGGGCGGGGGATGCCGGGTGGCTCAACCTGCGGATCTTCAGCTATTCCGCCGGGCTTGATCCAATGCTCGCCGTTACGGCGGGGGAACCAACACCCTGGCTCTATGGGGATCGGCTGCGCATGGCGGGCGTGAAGCTCTATGCCGATGGGGCCTTGGGGTCACGCGGGGCGTGGCTGAAACAGCCCTATGCCGACAAACCAGCAGAGCGCGGCCTGCAGTTTCTGGACGATGCAAAGTTGCGCAATTTGATGAGCCGGGCAGCGATGGATGGGTTTCAATTGGCGGTGCACGCTATTGGCGATGCGGCCAATGCACAGGTCCTCGATGCGATTGAGGATGTGTCAGCAACCTATGGCGGGGATCGACGCTGGCGCATTGAACATGCTCAAATTTTGGATCCGAAGGATATATCGCGCTTCGCCCGATTGGGCGTCATTGCTTCGATGCAGCCTGTTCATCAGACAAGCGACCGGACGATGGCAGAAGCGCGGCTGGACGCGATGCGTCTGCACGGGGCCTATGCTTGGCGCTCGCTCCAGCTTGCGGGTGTCCGGCTTGCCTTGGGGTCAGATACGCCCGTTGAAAGCGCAGACCCCTTTGCCGGTTTGGCGGCAGCCTCCACCCGGCAAGATGCCAAGGGGGAGCCCGCGGGCGGATGGCGTCCCGAAGAGCGGCTATCGCGCGAAGATGCGCTCGCCAGTTTCACAAAGGGGGCGGCCTATGCCAGCTTTGCTGAAACCCGTGTGGGTCAGCTGACGCCCGGCTATTGGGCGGATTTCATCTTGATTGATCAAGATCCCTTGCGCGCAGAGGCGGCCGATCTGCGCTCGACAAGGGTCTTTGAAACATGGGTCGGCGGTCAGCGCGTCTGGGCACGACCTGCGGAGCGTTAAGCCAATCGATCCAGGTCAGACGGCTGATTAATATTGGCGGGCGGTTTCGCGACCGGGACGAGCCGGGCATCGACAGCGCGGGCAAAGCCATAGAGCGCATGACGCTGCGTCTGGCGCATCCAGTCGGCGAGAACAGGGCCAAGGTCGGTTGGCCAAAGGCCCACCACAGCCAGTGTCTCGAGTGCCGCCGGTCCGGGGTGCAGGGCTGCAATATGGGTGGGCATCAGGCCCAGCGTGTCACAGCCCGATGTCAGCACCGCATCAAAGCCATTTTGGCCGGCATAGATCAACCCGCCGAGCAAACCGCCCAAAGGGCCAAGGCCCGGCTCTGGCGCATCCTCAATGCGGATGACGTCTGGCCAGTCGTGCCCGGCCACGGCGAGAGCATCAACATGCGGGCGCAGGGCATCGGCCACATGATCAATCAGCGGGCGGCCCTGATGAAGTGCCACCGCCTTGTCGCTGCCAAATCGGGTTGACTGCCCCCCGGCAAGGATCAGGCCCAGTATTTTCATAGAAAAGGATCAGCGCGGATCATCTAGGCGCAGTCGGCGCAGGTGCCCCGCACTTCAACCACAGGCTTTGTCGGCCGAAACCCAGCTTTGCGCGCGGCCATGCGGACGCTTTCGGTGATGCTGTCATCGTCAATATGCGTGGTTGCCCCGCAATCATCGCAAACCAGAAAAATACAATCATGCTCACAATCGGGGTGGGCATTGGCAATATAGGCATTGGCGCTTTCCACGCGGGTCGCGACATTGGCGGTGACGAACAGATCCAGGATCCGATAGACGCTATTGGCCGCCACCCGCCGCCCCTGCGTGCGCGACACAGCCTCTGCAATGTCATAGGCAGAGGCCGGCTTTTCAAACCCAACCAGCGCATCAAAGACGCTGGCCCGCATTGCCGTCCACTGCTCGCCGGCCCGCGCCATTGCATTGCGCGCGGCATCGGTGAGCGCGTCTCCCGCAGGCAGGGCGTGGGTGTGAGCATGACCAGTCATGGCGATGAAACTAGGCGGATTGGATGGCCGCTGCAAGCGGGCCGCAGGATCAGGCGAAGGCGCGCCGATTGAGATAATGGCCAAGCGCCAAAATGGACGCGCCGATAATCGTTGCCAAAGCCTCGCTGCCATCATGCGGCAGGGTGAGCGCAAACCCCATTGTCGCCAAGCCGACCGCACCAATGGCGAGCGGCGTGATGACGCCATGCGCCATAATGCCGCGCCCCAGGCTGATCGCGCCGAACATAATGGCGAGGATAAGGCCGATTTCATGCACCAGCGGGTGGAGAAACACGCTGCCCGCAGAGGCCATGACGGCAAAGAAGATCGAAGAGGCAAGGCAATGCGCCACGCATAGGCCAGACAGGCCCATGGCCCAGCGATCCAGCTGGTGAAGGCGATTGGCAAAGGCGAGTCCCTTGATCATGCGCTGCCTCTGCCACATTTCCAAACAGGATACAATATAACATTATAGGCATGAAGTTCAACGGCTGGCCGCAGCCTCACCCAAGGAGGGGCTTTGCGATGTGCCGCCACAGGCCTATAGCGCCGCCATGTCTCATCCTCTGTCCCGCCCAAATGCGATTGCCAATTGGCTTTATGCGGTTGCCAGTCTTGTCTTCCTTATGGTGGTGGTGGGCGGCATTACCCGCCTGACCGAATCGGGCCTGTCCATCACCGAATGGAAACCCGTGACCGGGGCCTTGCCGCCGCTGACAGATCAGGATTGGCAAGAGGCCTTTGATAAATATCGCCAGATCCCGGAATATCAGCTGATCAATAAGGGCATGAGCCTCAGCGCGTTTAAGTTCATCTTCTTTTGGGAATGGGCGCACCGTCTGCTCGGGCGGTTGATCGGTGTTGCCTTTGCGCTGCCCTTGCTATGGTTTGCCCTGCGCCGCGCCATTCCCAAGGGCTATGGCCTACGGCTGGTTGCACTTTTGGCGCTTGGCGGGCTGCAAGGGGCCATTGGCTGGTGGATGGTGGCCTCTGGTCTGGTCGATCGCACCGATGTGAGCCATTATCGGTTGGCGACGCATTTGCTCACCGCGCTGTTCATCCTTGCAGGTCTTGTCTGGACTGCGCTGGACCTCAAGGCGTTGGCCCGTGATCCAAAGGCGCAGCCCGCCCGGCTGACAGGGTTTGGTTTAGCGGTGGCGGCCATTTTGCTGATCCAATTGCTGTTCGGCGCGTATACGGCAGGCCTCAATGCCGGCCTTGCGGCAAGCGATTGGCCGTTGATGAATGGTCGGTTTCTTCCAGACCCGAATGTGACCGGCAGCGCCTGGCATGTGCTGACCAATGATCCCTTTGTGATCCATTTCATCCATCGTTGGTGGGCTTGGGGTGCGTTCGGCGCGCTCATTCTTCTGGCCCGGCGCGTGAAGCAGGCCGGGGTCCGCCCGGCCTCGACGGCCATACACATCAGCATTGGCACGCAAATGCTGCTCGGCATTGCGACGGTGATGACCGGGGTGAATATCGGCCTTGCGGTGCTGCATCAGGCTGTGGGGGCGCTGGTTGTGGCGTCCACCAGCTGGGGCATTCATGTCCTTGGTCGCCGCCCATAAACGGAGGCGGTATCATTTTACCCGTTCCAAGAGCCGCCCGAATCCTTGACTTAACGGCCTACCCCTGTAAAAGGGCGTCCATCGTCGCTGTTCGCAAGGGCAGCGCCTTTTTGTTTTACCGTCAAGAGGACGCACTTTTATGAAGGCGCTCACCCGTATGACCAAACCGGCCAAGCCGGCAGAGGTCGAAAAGCAGTGGCACATTATCGACGCCGATGGTCTCGTCGTTGGTCGCGTTGCTACCATTATCGCCAACATCCTGCGCGGCAAGCATAAGCCAAGCTACACCCCGCACGTCGATTGCGGTGACAATGTCATCGTCATCAATGCGGATAAGGTGCGCTTCACCGGCCGCAAGCTGGGCCAGAAGGTCTATTATAAGCACACGGGCTATGCCGGTGGGATTAAGAGCATCACGGCGGCGAAGGTTCTGGAAGGTCGCTTTCCGGAGCGCGTTTTGGAAAAAGCCATTGAGCGCATGATCCCGCGTGGCCCGCTTGGCCGCCAGCAGATGCGCAACCTGCGCCTCTATTCCGGCACCGAGCATCCGCACGTCGCCCAGAACCCCAATGTCCTCGATATTGGCTCGCTGAACCGCAAGAATAAGGTGGGTGCATAATGTCCGACACCGATACCCGTCAGTCGCTCGCCGATTTGGGTGAGCTCACCAACACCGCTGCTGCCGCTCCGGCTGAAGCCGCACCTGCCGCTGAAGCTTCAGAAGCCCCGGCAGCCCCCGTTGTCGTCGCCCCGCCTGCCCCGCTTCGGGAACGCGAAGTTGACGCACAGGGCCGCGCCTATGCAACCGGCCGCCGTAAGGATGCGGTTGCCCGCGTCTGGGTGAAGCCCGGCACCGGCAAGATCACGATCAATGGCCGTGATCAGGAAGTCTATTTTGCGCGTCCGACGCTGCGTCTCGTCATCAACCAGCCCTTCGGCATTGCCGAACGCGCGGGTCAATATGATGTGATCGCAACCGTTAAGGGCGGTGGTCTTTCGGGCCAGGCCGGGGCCGTCAAGCACGGCATCAGCCAAGCCCTGACCAAGCAAGAGCCCGCCCTTCGTGGTGTGGTGAAGGCCGCGGGCTTCCTGACCCGCGATAGCCGCGCGGTCGAACGTAAGAAATATGGCCGCGCCAAGGCGCGCCGGAGCTTCCAGTTCTCGAAACGTTAAGTTTTGGAACCAAAGCTCTTCAGCAGATCAAGGGGTTGCGAGAGATCGCAGCCCCTTTTTCTTTAGGCTTCTTGCAGGTCGCCCGCGCTTTAGGCTTCTTGCAGGTCGCCCGCGCCTTGCGCATCGATGCTTGCCGATGAAGGGGATCGCGACTTTTCTAAATTGATTTAGTCGAGGCCACAAACGGCTTTCAACATCGCCTCTGCCATAGATTCGGGGAAAATGGTGTCTGCTGTTTGCTCGTAGCGCGACCACTCTGCCGAGTTACTCGTTCCATCCGGAAAATATGAAACCCGCGCAAGGAGGGTATCTGTCCGTTCCGCGCAGTCATATCTTGTCCGCACTAACGCCGTCCGAATTTTTGTTGTTTGATCGCGCGAATGATCGAGCTTCTTCCAGACTGTAACTTCATCCCCGGAGCGTTGAAGTGAATCAGAGTCGTAATACCAAACCGCATTACTCACGCTTTCGCCCACATAAACCCAATTGGCTGCAAAAGCAGGTGTCGCACCCAACGAAAGTGAGAGCGCAATTGCGCCAGCCATTAAAGTGTTTGTTTTCATTGTCCTCCCCCTTTGAGCAACGTTAACAAGTTAACGAACAACATCATCAAGGCAAGCTTAGAGCGCAATCCCCATACGGGCCGTTACTCCGAAGGTCGGGCCATTGACGGGTGCGGGGCAGGCCTTCTAGCCAAGAGCAATGGGAATAAGCAGACAGGAGGCCAGAGGGTGATCGAGACCAAGCGTCTAAAGCTGCGGCCGCCCCGCCTGTCCGATCTCGCCGATATTCATGCGATCTTCAGCGATGCTGAGGCGCTGACCTATTGGTCCTTTGCGCCGCATCGCACACTGGCCGAGACCGAAGCTTGGATGCGGCCCATTATTGAGGATCTCGTTGCCGCCGAATTTGATCTGTTCATGGAATTTGAGGGCCGAGTTATCGGCAAGCTTGGTTGTTGGAAGTTGCCGGATTTTGGCTTCATCTTGCATCGCGACTTTTGGGGGCGGGGCCTGGCGACCGAAGGGCTCAGGGGGTTCATTGCCTATATGCAGGGCCGGAAGGCAACCGATCATCTTTTTGCCGATGTTGATCCGCGCAATCTGCGATCAAAGGCGGCGTTGATGCGGTGCGGATTTCACCATGTCGCCTTTGTTCGCAACACGATCGAAACGCATATCGGTTTGTGCGACAGCGACTATTATCGGCTGGATCTTTAAGTGGTCAGGCGGCGGTGACGCTGTCGATACTCTCTTTGAGAAAGTCCCTAATCACCGATCTTGCCGAAGGGGTCAGGTCATATTTACGAACCCGGCGATCCAATCGGTCATGTTCAACTTGCAATAAGTCGCTTCCGACCAGTCGTTTCAGAATGAGGCTGAACGCGGCCGACGAAGCCCGAGACGACCCGCGCAGGCTCGCAGAGGGGGTCGGCCCTTGCTCATAGAGGCGGAGCAGAATTTCAAATTCTGGCGTGATGGCGCGCAGACGAAACTGCTGCTCAACATTCGCCAGACCTGCTGTCAACTGCCCCATAGCCTAACCTGCTCTTTCCTCGGTGTCCGTCACAATCCCCCCCTATTTCCAAGCCTAATGCCGACTTCTCATGGACTAAACTGGCCAACAGGTCGGGGGGTTCCATCGGCCTTGACCAAAAGGCGAGCGCACAGCCTGCCAATCAGCGTATCCAAGTCCGCCGGGCCCCTCCCTGAGCGTTTATCGTCCTTTGCAGGGCGTTGAAAAAGTGCGGAAAATATCATTTTTTGATATATAAGTGCCACAATATGACTTCTTTAAAGCGAGGGTGGGCCAGACTATTTTCGGCTAGACCGCGTGGGGCATGGACAAAGCCTGTCGAGATTCCTAACATTTATCAGTCATTGGGAGTAAATCACATGCGTCAGCCACTCGTCCTCGCTCTTGTTACGATAACCAGCCTTGGCCTTGCCGCCTGTGCGACGCCCAATCCGATCCAAACCGACCGGACGGTGTTTAACTTTGACTCCACCTTTCAGCGGGCGGCCTATGGCCAGCCGATTGAGACGACGTTCGATAAGACGGTCACCGTGTTTCGCGAAGCGGGCTATGCGCTCGACATTGTGGATCGCGCGACGGGCCAAATCAGCGGCCAACGTGGGAAGACTGGCGATAAGGGCGCGAGCAAAAACAATGACATGCGCTTTGTGGCGCTGATTTTGCCAGGCGTCGGCGGCGGCAGCCAGTTGGCGCTGAAGTTCGTGCAGGTTTCAAATGTGGGTGTGCCCGTTCTGAACCGCACCCAGGCCGAAGTGGTTTTGTCTCAGCCAGAATTATACGCTTATGTATTTCGCCGGGTCGATGACGCGAACAGAGTCATAGAAACACCCCCGGCGGCATTGGCGCCGACATCTGGGCAGAGCGGGCTGGAGTCCGACATTCTGCCGGTTGATCCCAACGGCACAAATTAGGCTGCGCGCGCACCCAAATGCTGGGTGAGCAGGGCAGAGATCATCGCCCGCACTGGCGGGGCCAGGTCATAATTGCGCACCCGGCGATCCTCGACGCCGGATTCCACCACGAGAAGGCCATCTTCGGTCATGCGCTTTATCGTCTTTACAAAGGCCGCAAGCGACGCATTGGTCGCTGCCATGACAGACATGGAAGGGGACGGCCCGTTCGCGTAGAGATGAAATAAGATCTGGAAATCAAAAGTGACGAGCCGTGCGCTCAAATCTGTCTCGCACGACTTAATGAAATAAAGCAGATGCACGGTAAATCGCCCCAATAAAAACCCCCAATGGCTTACAAATAACTTCTTCGCCAAGTCATTGCCAAAATATATCGATGAATATCATTCTGATATTAAATTGAGATTTATTGTTAATTTCTTGCCGCAATTAGCGCAGCTTTTTTCGGTGGGTCTCAAGATCAAGCACGGCATTGTCGGCACCTTCGGGCAACAGCCCAAGGCGGCGCGCCACTTCCTGATAGGCTTCGACTTCCCCCCCCAAATCGCGGCGGAACCGATCCTTGTCGAGCTTCTCGCCCGATACCATGTCCCAAAGGCGGCAGCCATCCGGGCTGATTTCATCGGCGAGGATGACGCGCACAAAATCATTTTCCCAAAGCCGACCAAATTCCAGCTTAAAATCAACCAGACGAATACCGATCCCGGCAAAAAGGCCCGACATGAAGTCATTAATGCGGATCGCCATATCGGCAATGTCGTGCATCTCTTCTGGGCTGGCCCAGCCGAAACAGGCAATATGCTCTTCGGTGATCAGCGGATCGCCCAGCGCATCATCCTTATAATAATATTCGAGGATCGTCCGGCTCAGCTGCGTGCCTTCTTCCACACCCAAGCGTTTGGACAACGACCCAGCGGCCACATTGCGTACGACCACTTCGATCGGGATGATATCCACCTGCCGCACCAATTGTTCGCGCATGTTGAGGCGTTTGATGAAGTGCGTCGGAATGCCGATATTGGCCAGCAGCGTAAACACATGCTCAGAAATGCGGTTGTTGATCACGCCCTTGCCGTTGATCGTGCCCTTTTTCTGAGCGTTAAAGGCGGTTGCATCATCCTTAAAATATTGAATGAGCGTTCCCGGTTCTGGCCCTTCGTAAAGGATCTTGGCCTTGCCTTCGTAAATCTGGCGGCGACGGTTCATGTGGCGGTCCTGACGTCGAATAAAGCACAACGCCCCGGCGGGCGGGGACACCTCGTCCGCGGCTACCGGGGCAATGTCAGAGCTTTAGCGCAAGAGCAGGGCAAGAGCAATGTGCACCGGTTCACGGCTTTACTGCCGTTCATCTGCGCGACATGAAGGACGATATAAGGGTGAAAGTACACCGGCCGGCATCGCCTGACCGCATGAAGGAGACGCACATGACCAAATATACTCTTCTCGCGGGGGCCGCAATCTTGCTGACCGCGCCGCTGAACGCCCAAATGGCTGACCATGCCGATCACGCCATGCCCACACCCCCAGCGGCGCCACAGCTCCCCATGGCCCGCGCCGATGTTGCCGCGCAGGTGAAAGCGCACTTCGCAAAGATGGATGCGAATAAGGATGGCGCCATTACCCGCGAAGAAATTGCCGCGCAGCAGGCCGCGCTGCGCAAAGAGATGCAGGATAAAATGTTTGCGAAGATGGATGCCAATCAGGATGGCGCCATCAGCAAGGATGAGTTTGATGCCCATCATAAGGACATGGCAGGCCATATGATGATGATGGCAATGGACGCGCCGGACATGTCAATGCCCCCGCTCCCACCGGGCATGATGGCCCCCGACGGCCCCCGTAAAATGGTGATTATACAAAAGTTCGTGGGCGGCCCAGGCTCTATGATGGGAGACGGCCGCATATTCGACGCGGCCGACGCCAATAAGGATGGCAAAGTGACCGAAGCCGAAGCTTTAACATCCGGGCTCGCTCGCTTTGACCGGGCTGATGCCAATAAGGATGGCAAGATCACGCCCGATGAACGGCAGGAACGTCGTGTTGAACACCGCAAGGTGATGAACGAGCATCGCGCACATTAAGGCGGGCCTTCACCATGTTGCCCAATTCGAGCAAGCGCA
>RFSU01000200.1 GCA_009923795.1 Sphingomonadaceae bacterium | reverse complement strand
TTCCGCAACCGCGTAAACATGCTCGGCTGAAAAGGCGACAATAGCGGTGCGCGGGGGCAGGCGTGATAACTTCTTCGGGCCAGCATAGCTCAGCTGCGAAAAACGGGGCCGGGAAATAATCTCAGCATCCGGAACCAATCCCCGGACCATAGGTGTCAGGCTTTCTGATCCCAGGATCATAGTTTCATCGCGGCCACGTGCGCGCAGCAGGCGATCGGTAAAGACATGCCCCCGTTCTGCATCCACGCCCAGTTGCGCTTCATCCAGCGCAACAAAGGACACATCCTTGTCAACCGGCATGGATTCCGCCGTGCACAACAGCCAGCGGGCATCGGGCGGCAGGATTTTTTCCTCCCCCGTGATCAGGCCGACATGACGTGCGCCCTTGATCCGCACCACACGATCATAAACTTCGCGCGCCAAAAGCCGCAGGGGAAAGCCCATAATACCGCTGGAATGCGCGCATAGGCGCTCCACGGCCAGATGCGTCTTGCCCGTATTTGTCGGCCCAAGCACGGCCGTTACCGCCGGACGGTCAAAATGGCTCATAAGGGATTAAATTGCCCTTTGGGGCCCGCAACGCAAGGGGCAAATCACTGTGCGCCTATGGTAATTAGACCTAGCGGACAGCCCCTTGCCGCAAGAGCTTGGGTACTAAAAAGAACGCGGCCAAAATGGGGTGGCGGCGTTGCCAAGGCGTGATGGTGATGGCGGTGCCCGCATGGCGATTAATTTTCCAAGCGAGATAATCGATGCCGCCCGCAAAGGTCAGGCTGGCTTTGGCAAGCCGCCAAATGCTGGCGCGCTTTCCCCGACGCTGCAATCCGCGCCAAATGCGCTCGGCAGCAGGCCGGGTCATGGTCGTGATTTTGGGGATGGCAGCCCCGAATTGGCGATAGCGGGCCTCGTCCGCATCGACGATCGAGCCGGATCGGTCCTTGCGTTCTGCCCGCAATTCGCACCCATAGGTTCGGGCAAAGCCCGTGCGCCAAATTTTGATCGGATAGTCTGAGCCAGCCAGCGGGCGGGCCAGCGCAAAGAGCGTAGGGGCGGCCTGCGCCACTGCTGCGATGGATCGGCTGCGCGCGGCATCATCTGCGGCCCAGACCAAGCGGGATGGCTGAGCAAAGCGCGCCCAGACAGAGACGGTCGATGCACTTGGCAGGGTCAGCGCTGCAAAATCGGCCTCGCTCAGCACGGCATATTTCGCGGCGAGCCCTGCATGGGCAAAGGGAAAGACATTGGGCGGAATCAGGCGATTGGCCGTCGCCATCCAGCGGGCGTCATAGGCGGCGCGATAGTCAGAGACGATCAGGTAGAAATCCAGCATCAACCCATCCAGCCGGGCTTCGCGCAGGCACGACCCGTAGAAAAGGATCGCACGGGCAGCATCGCCATATTGGGCCGCAATTGCTTGGGCCAGCGCCTGCACTTCTGGCAGCACAGGCTGGGTCAGTTCATCTTCTACCAGCGACGCGAAATCGGTCACACGGCCAGCTTTAGGAAATGAATGGGCGGCGTGGACCGCAGCACAATAGGCCGACCACGCGTTGCGTGATACGTCTCCCCATCCAGGATCACGCTTGTGGCATCGCTTTCAATGCGGATGACATCGCCATGACGCATATGCACGCCTTCGACATGTTCGCGGCCGAGCTTTCCGGCGATGGCGGCCGCAAAAGCCCGCAGCAACACCTTGCCGGATTTTTCTATGGCCAACAGCTTCAAACCCATGGGCGCGTTCCGTTCCGCTCGGCCCATCAGCAGCAGCTTTTCAAGCGTTGTGACAATCAGGAAGGAAAACAAGCGCGTGCCTTCGCCTTCCCGGATGAGGGAGACCGTCACGGGATTGGGCTGAGGTGGCAGGAACCGCGCATGCAGGCCGGTCAGCATCGCAAAAATAGCCGCAAATCCCGCAATAATGTGACACAGCCCATTGGGCAGGCCCAGCGGATAGAGCTTTTCGCGGCAGAATAATATGGTGTCGGCCAGCCCCGCGCCGCCTAGAAACATGCCCATCACCGGACGATTGCCCTGCTCGCCTTCGCTCAGCGAAATAAGCTCTCGCTCCACAACATGGCGATCCAGATCATCGCGGGCGATCTCTACAATCTGGGCGAGCATCTGAACCGGATCGCTATCCGCGCCCAGATCCAGCGCGATCAGATTTGTCTTGCCATTGGGCAGCACCGCCAAAGGCGGCAAGCCTCCTTTAAAATGGCCCCCATGATATAATTCTGTGAGCGCCGCCTGCACTGTGCCATCGCCCCCGTTTAGGATCAGGACCTTGGGCGAAACGCGGGCAATGGAGGCAAGCGCATCGCCAATCTGGCCCGCATCTTCGACTTCATAATGAAAAACTTCTGGGTGTTGCGCGCAAAAGGAGCGGATGCGCGGCAACAGCGCACGGTTGCCCGTGGAATTGGGGTTGGACAGGAGAGCAACCAGCGCCATCCCTAGAGATACCGAACGGTCACAGGGACCACGCTTGTGCCATTGCCAACATTGACCTGCACCTGCTGCGCAGGCGGGCGTCTGCCGAAAATGACATTGAAGAGGGAAAATTTCGGATTGCCCGACGCGCCGATCCCATCAGACTTGTCGGTGTCTTCATTGGCGTTCGCATCATGCCGAACGTCAATGGCATAGACACCAGGCGCGCCAAGGGGAACGCACACCTCAACCGGGCCGTTGCTGGGCAGGACATATTGCAGCCGACGATAGGTATGTTTCTTGTTAAAATAAGTGTTGGGGTTGCCGGTGAAGGCGCGCACGCGAATTGTCCCATTGCGGTGCTTCAGGCCAGTGACCTTGACCAAAACCGATGGCTCGCTGCCATTTGCGCACAAAGCAGGATTTGGCCCAAGCGGGTTCGCGGCCCCAGCACTTGCAACCAGAACAGCCATGGCCGCACCGCCAGCACCCAAGGCGGTCATGGATTTTGGCCATTTTGTCATCGCTGCGATCACTCCGAAAAATGCGCCCGGCAGTTTGCACTCATGCCCGGACTCACCTAATCCTTGCTTCAACAAGCGTTCTGGAATTGATTTGCGGCCAAATCATGGTCAGGACGTGACCAAAATCTGAGTTGAGATGCTAAGTTCGACGGATCGATATATTGCCAGGCTCATTGCCGTGCCGCTTTTTGCGACGCTGATCATCTCGGCGATGCTGCTCGTGCTCGACAAAATGCTGCGTTTGTTTGACTTTGTGGCGCAGGAAGGCGGGCCTGTCAGCGTCGTTTGGCGGATGCTCGCCAGCCTGATGCCGGAATATCTTTCTTTGGGTATTCCCATTGGCCTGATGCTCGGCATTTTGCTGGCATTTCGCAAAATTGCCCTGTCGTCAGAATTGGATGTCTTCAAGGCCGTGGGCATGAGTTACGGACGTCTCTTGCGGGTGCCCTATCTCTTTGCGATTGGCCTTGCGCTTGTGAACCTTGCGATTGTTGGCTTTGTGCAGCCCTATGCCCGCTACGCTTATGAAGGGCTTCGGTTTGAATTGCGGTCAGGCGCGCTGGGGGCCTCCATCAAAGTTGGCGAATTCACCCGTTTTGGTGAGCGCATGACGATGCGGATTGAGCGCAGCGAGAATCAGGGACAGGATCTTTACGGCATTTTCGTCCGCGCCAATGGCAAAAATGGTCAGGCCATTTCTGTGACGGCGCAAAGCGGCACATTCAGGGCCACCGATGATCCTGATGTCATTATTATGCGTCTCAAAAATGGGGTTTTGGTGCATGATGCGCCGTCTTATCGCCAGC
>RFSU01000199.1 GCA_009923795.1 Sphingomonadaceae bacterium | reverse complement strand
GGCCCAATAACGGCCCGCCATCTGGGGTATGCGGGATAGCCCCATTGACAAAGCGCCTAAGGCCAACCTCGCCAAATATCGGCATCCGCTCCATCGCGCGCTCAAGCCAAGGGGCAATCCGCTCCAGATCTTCAGGAAACAGCTCGCTGGTGGACTCCCATTCCGGGTGCCCGCCGCGCGGGGCCCACGCCTCGGCCAAGCCTGTATTTTCATACACGCCGATCAGGCCGCTTTTCTGTTCCTGTCGGAAATAGCCGGACACATAAGAACAGCGCATGACGGGGATTTCCTCATCCCGATCCTTAAACGCAGGAATAGGATCGGTGACGACGTAATGATGCTCCATATTGGTCACCGGAATATCGATCCCCGCCATTTGGGCGATTTGCCGCGCGTAGCAGCCTGCCGCGTTGACGACGATTTCGGCCCGGACAGTGCCCTTTTCGGTCTCCACATCCCATTCGCCTGATGGCAATTGGGTCAGGCTCGTCACTCGGTTCTTGCGGACGATCTTTGCGCCCATATTCTTTGCGCCAATAGCAAGGGCGTTACATAGGCCGGATGGGTCGGCATGACCGTCGCTCATTGTCCGTGCGCCCGCGATCACGCCGTCGGTCGTCACAAAGGGATTGATGCGCCGAATCTCTTCCGGGTCAATAATCTCCATGTCGAAGCCGATGATCTTCGAATAGCCATGGATATATTTGAACCAGGCCAGTTCCCGCTCATTGGTCGCCAGACGAATCCCGCCGGACTTATGCCAGCTGACATACTGACCCGTAATCTCTTCCAGTCGGGGATAGAGTTCATTGCTATAGGCGTGGATTTTCGCCAGATTATAGCTGCCCGTAATGCTCGGGCACTGCCCGGCTGCATGCCAGGTCGAACCGGACGTTAGCTCATCCTTTTCAATCAAGAGGCAGTCTGTCCAGCCAAGTTCGGCGAGATGGTAGAGCAAACTTGCCCCCATGATGCCGCCGCCGATGATTACAACCCGTGCCGATGTTTGCATGGCAAGCCCGCTCCTGATGGGGATATTTAAAACCATCAATAGGCCGCAGAGGCAAGCAGCGACAAATGGCTATTATGCCGGGATTGGTTCAAAAAATTTTCGGATCACAGTCGCATGGGATTTGCTAGGACGCGCCAGTCGCAAAAATTGGGAAAGACCGAGCAGAATGACAATCGCCGTCGTAACAGGTGCCGCACAAGGCGTGGGCCTCACCACCGCAAAGCTGCTCGCGCAAAAAGGGCATCATGTTGTAATGACGGATGTTCAGCCGCTGGACGACCAAGCCGCACGCATCTCCGCTGAGGGGCTCAGCGTCTCGGCAATGAGCGGGGATGTGTCTTCAGAAGATTTTGTGACGGCCCTATCTGCCAAGATCGACCAAGATCATGGCGGTGCAGATATCTTGGTCAATAATGCCGGTATCAGCCTGATTTGCCCGGCAGAGGAGACCAGCCTTGATCAATGGCACCGCGTCATGGCGATCAACCTTGCTGGCCCCTTCCTGCTCAGCCGCGCGCTCGGCAAATCTATGTTGGCGCGTGGACAAGGCAGCATCGTTAACGTGGCCTCTATCGCCGGATTGGGCGGCGTCATTCATCGGGCCGCCTATAATGCCTCCAAACACGGCTTGATCGGCCTCACGCGCACGCTTGCGGCGGAATGGGGTGGTCGCGGCGTGCGCGTGAACGCCGTCTGCCCCGGCTGGATCAAGACGGAAATGGATGTCGCAGATCAAGGCTCTGGCGCTTATGGCGATGACGATATCATCAATCGCGTGCCCATGGCCCGGTTCGCAAAGCCCGAAGATGTCGCGCGCGCCATCGCATTTCTGGCCGAGGCGGATGGGTTCCTCAATGGTGTCAGCCTGCCTGTGGATGGCGGATGGACAGCGGATATGAGCTGGGATAGCTTGCGTTTGAAAACCCGGTGATGTCATGCCACGGTCACACTTGTCTGAAATGCACATTTAATCGGTTTTCTTTCTAAGCAGGCGAGACCAAATTTGGCCATTCTCTCTATCCCGCGGACGCGAATCGAACCTCAAGACGTTTTGCTTGCTGGGGCGCGACTGGTATTGATTGGCCTGCCGTTGATGGTTTTCTTGCCTTTGCACATGATCTGGCAGGCAGTGAAACTACCGTCGCCTTGGGCGATGCTCTATTTGCGCATTGTATCGCGGATTTTGGGTGCGCGGGTCAAAGTTCATGGCACGCGATTGCGCCACGATGTATTCTTCGTTGCCAACCATTTATCTTGGCATGATATCCCCATTCTTGGTGGCGTCACAGGCACAGCCTTTGTCGCGCAGGATGGTGTGCGCAAATGGCCGGTCATCGGGTGGCTCGCGGCGCAGAACAAAACCATCTTCGTCAATCGCGCCGGCAAGCATCAGGTTTCGGATCAGATTAATGTGATCCGGGACGCCATCGCCGAAAATTGGTCAGTAACCCTCTTTCCAGAAGGGACAACGTCGGACGGCCTTGGCCTTTTGCCATTTAAGCCGTCGCTTTTTGAGACGCTGGCCCCACCGCCAAAGCCGATCATGATTCAGCCCGTCTTGCTCGATTTTGGTGTTGAAGGCCGCGATATTGCATGGCTGGGTGAAGAAACAGGCGGGCAAAGCGCCTGGCGCGCCTTTACGCGTCGCGGAAGCTATGAAGTGGGCGTTCACTTCCTTGAGCCTTATGACCCAAGCAAGCTGGCCGACAGAAAACAAGTCTGCGCCCATGCTCGAAATAGCATTGCCACGGCCCTGTCCAAGACATTGGGATATACCGTCGTTTAAAGCTATCCCGCCGATAAAAGCGCGCAGAGGGCATGCAAAAAATTTAATCCCTGCCCCCAAATTTTTCAATTGTGGCAAGCCAACTCTCGCGGCTTAATCGATGCTTCCTGAAAACGAAGGCGTGTTTTGTTGTTTTGACCGGGATTTTGACCCATCAAGAAACTTCGCCGCGATGATCATGTTGGGCGCGCAGTTATGAAAATCGGATTTATCGGCCTTGGCAATGTTGGCGGCAAGCTCGCCGGAAGCCTTATCCGCAACGGCCATGATGTGACCGTGCGCGATCTGGATGCGACTTTGGTCGCCGAATATGTCGCACGCGGCGCACAGTCGGCTGCATCGCCCAAGGAATTGGGCGAAATTGTTGATCTGATTGTCACCTGCCTGCCCTCGCCTGCTGCCAGTTCGGCCGTGGCCGAAGGCGCAGATGGCTTCTTACAGATCATGCGCCCCGGCCAAGTCTGGCTGGAAATGAGCACGACCGATTATAGCGAAATCATCCGCTTGGGTGCGCTCGTCGAAGCGCGCGGCGCCATGTTTATGGAGTGCCCGGTTTCGGGTGGATGCCATCGTGCCGATACCGGCAATATCGCGATTTTCGCTGGTGGCCCGCGCGCGGCGTTTGAATTTGTTCTGCCTGTTCTGACCACAATGGGCCGTCGCATCCTGCACACCGGCGATCTGGGCACAGCCTCTCAGTTGAAGGTGATGACCAATTATCTGTGCACGGTGCATCTGGTCGCGCTCGCGGAAGCCTTGACGACGTGCAAGGCCATTGGTCTCGACATGAACACCACTTATGAGGCGATCAAAATCTCATCGGGCAACAGCTTTGTCCATGAAACGGAAAGCCAAGTCATCCTGAACGGCAGCCGCGATATCAACTTCACCATGGATCTGGTGTCGAAAGATATTGGCCTGTTTGACAAGATTGCACAGGAAGCCGGTGTTCCGGTGGAAATGTCCCCACTGATCGTGCGTC
>RFSU01000198.1 GCA_009923795.1 Sphingomonadaceae bacterium | reverse complement strand
AGATCAAAGTGCGAACGGTACCGGTCGGAATAATCGTCATTTCTCAGATGGCGGAGGATTTCGGCAAGGTAGTCCACAACAAAGCCATAGCCGCTTGAGAACATCTCCCCGCGGATCACGGCGGCCGAACATCTCGGGATCGAAGCCGACCGTCTGGAAAAGCAGGTCAATCCACTCGTCTGTCGAGAAACCCTTCCGGGCCTCGAGATATGCCTCATAATCGAAATGAGAAAGCTGGATCACCACGCCACTATCCTGGAAATGAACGTCGAGAGCTATCGCAGGCGATCCGCCCTGGCCTCAGCGACATCGCTCCGCGACAGTGCTCCTGATCCAGCGACATCGCCCAGCGACATCGAAACCATGCCAGCGACATCGCTGCGCGACAACGCCTCTTGATCCAGGCCAACCTCGTGTGACACTATCCCCAACGTCACCGCTGACACATCACCATCAATGTCGCTGACCAGTCACCGACGATGTCGCGCTACACGCATCCACGCTTTCGCCATGGCGGATTGCCAGATCGCGCCAGAACGCCGTTTCAGCGAACATTTCCTCGCGCAGCGCCTCTTCGATAGCGGTCTGACCGCTGGCGACGGCCTCGTTCTCCAGTTCCTGCAAAAGTGCCATCACCATACGGCCGGTGCTCAACCGATCCTGCAACAGCGACGTGAACACGTGATCAAGCTCGGCCCACCTCGGGGCACCCTCTTCCTGTAAAGCGGCCTGCGACTGCCGCCAGCGGCTAGATACCGCGATAGCCTTGAACGCGATCTGCGCGATGAGCCGCTCGCGATTGCCGATGTGGTAATTGATTGCCGACGGGCTCATTCCTGTCTTTCGCGCCAGACTTCGTGCGCTGAGCGCTGCCAGACCGCTCTCTTCGGCAAGGTCATACGCGGCCTCACTCATCCGCTCTGCCTGGGGCGAGGCTTCATCGGACATATATCGCAAGCGACTCAAACCTGACACCCTTCTGTACAGCCGTTCGAATTAAGCTCCGCCCGAATTCGGCTGGCTTTCCCAATCTAGATAGAGCCTCACCACACCGTTGCCAAGTTTGCTCCCTGAGCAGGACGGCATCGCGCATATCGCTTCGCCGACGGCGCATCCGCACAGGATACCCACGAGCGTTTCTCCGGCTGTCATAGAAGATTCACACGATACACCTATCTGTACAGCCGTTCGATTCGGGCAGGGGGTCCTATGAAGTATTCACACATCCATCGATGGGCGGGGTCCCGGCGTATGCCGCGCGGCCGTGCCCCATGTTTGCAACAGAGCCGATGAGGAAGCCTGCCATGAAGAAGGCCAGTTTCGTTAGGGGAGAGAAGACCATGTCAAAGACCGTCTTGGGACTGATCGCTTCGAGCAGCCTCTCTACAGCTTTTTGGTGCGCACCCGCCTGGGCGCAAGCTAGTGCTCCCGCTGTGCAAGGTGCGGTAGCAGGCGCTGTGGCTGCGGATGACGAAGTAGGCGGCGAGATCATCGTCACGGCCCAAAAACGTGCCCAAAGGCTCCTCGATGTTCCTTCGGCGGTGTCCGTGGTCACGCCCGCGCTGCTCCGCGACAGCGGCGCAAAGGATCTGGTGGATGTCTCGCAATTGACGCCAGGCGTGATCGTATCACCCGTCGGTATGGGCGGTCGAACGATGCAGACATTCACGATCCGCGGCATCGGCAATGACGATTTCCGACCGAATGGAAACCCGTCCGCCGCAGTTCATGTGGACGGTGTCTATCAGAGTTCGTCCGCGCTTGTCGGAGGCCAAATCTTCGATGTGGAGCGGGTCGAAGTACTGAAGGGGCCGCAAGGAACTTTGTATGGTCGCAACACGACGGCCGGCGCAGTCAACATCATATCACGCAAGCCGGGCGATCGGTTCGAAGGTAACATCAGCGCTGAATATGGGCGATTCAATTCCTTCCGCGTCGAAGCTGGCCTGGGTGGGCCGCTGAGTGACACTGTGGGTGTGCGAGTGTCCGGAGTCTACGACCGCTCAGATGGCTACTACACCAACCTCGGATCGGGCACTGCGGCTGGCTTCCGCCTCAACCCGGCAATTCCTGGCAATCCCGACCCAGGTGTAAACGACAAGGCCGCGCGCTCGCGCTTTTTCGCAGGCCGGGCCGTACTGGCGTACGATAGCGATCAGGGAACGGCGATCACGGCAAACCTGCATGGCTTTCGCGAGCGCGGTGGAGCAGCGCAGTTTGAGCGGATTTTCGCTATTAGAGCCTTCCCCGCCAATCGTCCGTACACGTTCGATGTCAGTTTCGACCCCTACCTTCGGAAGAGCAGCTATGGCGGCTCACTCACGCTGCAGCAGGATTTGAGTGACGACATTTTTCTGACCGGAATCGCTGGCTACGAATATATGAAGCAGAGCTTCGCTACTCAAAGCGATGCCAGCCCTCTTCGAGGCGTAGCGGATTTCCTCTACCGTGACAGGCTGAACCAAAAGTCGCTCGAGGTCCGTATGCAAAATCGAAACTCGGACACCCTTGACTGGACCATCGGCGCATCGGGCTTCAGGGACAAGATCAAACTGATCAGCACTTTGGACTTCTCGGACTCGCTTCGGACTCTCGTCGGGACCGACTATCGGCAATCACGGGAAGGATGGGCAGCGTTCGCCGACGGCACTTACCATCTAGGTGACAAGTGGAAGGTCGGTGTCGGCATACGCTACACCAAGGAGTCAAGCGACTTCGATGGAACGACTGTCGATCTCAATCCGTACGGGGTAACCGCCAACGCCTTCCCCTCATTACCGCTGACGTTCGCCAAGGATTATTCGGGATCGAACGTCTCGGGCCGTGCCACCCTCAGCTATCAACCCAACAGCTCAACGAATATCTACCTGTCGTTCGGTCGGGGCTTCAAGGCCGGCGGTTTCGATGGTTCGACGTCGATCAACGATGTGGAAGCCAATCCCTTTGGGGACGAAAAGGTCTGGGCATATGAGGGGGGTGTGAAGTTCTTGCCTCGCGGCGGCATTGTGCAGGTTGAAGCATCTGCCTTCTATTATGATTATAGTGGATTACAGGCGAACTCGGTCCGCATATCGAATGGCCTCCCAAATGCTGTGCGTGTGAATGTCGGAAAGGCTCGAATATATGGTGCCGAACTGACAGCTACCGTTCGGCCAGTCGACCGGCTCGAGATGCAGCTCAGCGGCGCATTCCTTAGCAGCAAGATCACCAGGATTATCTCGGATTCACCTGCTGAAGCAGCGCGACGGCTCGGCAATAAGCTGCCTTTTGCGGCTCCGGCGACCCTGTCCGGAACGATCAGATATTCAATTCCGCTGAGCAACGATCTCGAACTCGTGCCCTATGTGTCTGGTCGCTACATCACCGACCATTACAGCGAAATAGACAACTATCTCCAGGTTCAGGGATATTTCCTTGCCAATGCGCAGCTTGAGTTGCGGCGAAAGGATTCTTGGTCAGTAGCCGCCTGGGTCCGCAATCTTACCGACCGCTCGTATACGGCCACCTATTTCATTCCCAGTTTGGCCACCGCATCGCGGCTTCGCGGCGAACCGCGCACGTACGGGGTCAGGCTTGGCTTCGAGTGGTAATCTGAGGTCCAAGGGAGCCGCGCCACGCGGGCTCCGCGCAAGAACAGATAGGAAAGGGCCGTAATGTTCTGGTCTCAAACGAACCGCCGATTTGTTCTCGGCATGCTTGGGTCGGCTGCCCTCGCGATCGCTTCCGGCGTCCAGGCGCGCGATCAGGCGAAAAAGGGCGATACTGCGTTCACGGGCTCTGTTGCAAACTCTGACACGGTTTCCAAGATTGGGCTCATGTACTGTCAAGGTCAGTTGCGATGAACGATTTCAAAGGACGGCATTTTACCGGC
>RFSU01000197.1 GCA_009923795.1 Sphingomonadaceae bacterium | reverse complement strand
GATTCGCCTTAGCAATGCGGCTGGCCAGAGAGCCGCCCCCTGAAAGCCCCGTCAGTTGCACCTGCCCCCGACCAATTGGCACGCCGCCAGAGGCCGCCACCAGCCGTGCGCCGGCCCGCCCATTGGCAAAACTGGCGAGCACAGCCAAATCAACCGGACGCGCCGTTAGGGCGAGCCCCGCCCGCGACAGTCCACGAACCTTAAGATCGGCGCGCCCGGATGGGTCTCCATCTGCCTCTTCCGCATAGAAAAAGGTTCCGCTGGCTTGCCCGGTCAGGCCCAAATCGGGCACTATGATATCCAAGATCGCGAGCGGCAGAGATGACAGAACCGCCGTAACCTCTGGCCGATCCCCACCGATGAGGCCGGACAGTTCCGCTGCACCGCCGCCATAGGTCAGCCGCGCCGGAGCCAACCTCCAGCCGCCGCCTTCTTTGAGCAATTGCGCAGGCGCGTCCAGCGCGACCGGAAGGCGATCAATGGTCCCGCGCCCTGCAATAGTGACCCGATCAGAGTTGAAGCGAACGGTGGCGTCCACATCAAAATCACGGCCGCGTGATCCAGCAATGCTGCCCTGCACCTCTCCCCGCCCGGCCGCCATGCGAAGGGAGCCAGAAAGCCGCGCGACGCCGAACCCGCCATATTGAAGATTGCGGGCCGTGACCTGACCCTCAATCGCCGTCCCGCGCGGATCGAGCAGGATGGTCCCGACGAACCGCCCACGCTGAACAGCCAAGGCGGTCGCCCCGGAAAGTTCTGCATTTCGTGCATCAACGTCGGCGCGAATGCGGGGGAGGCCATTGTCGACATCCAGCTGCAGCGTCCCCGTCGCAGCACCACCTAAGGTGATCATTCCGGCAAGGCCGCCCGTGATTGGCCGCAGCACCCCCCGTGCCTGAATGCCGCCCGCTTCAATCATGGCAATTTGGATCTGAGCCGGGGCATTTTGTGGCAACGAAATCGACCCTGTGCCGATAAAGGCCCCGAGGCGCGAGCCCCCTTGCGCGCGCCAATCAAAACCCTGCGGCGTCGGATCCAGATTAAGATGGACATTGGCAAGCGCCATGGCAGCATTGGGCCGCGCAAAGACCAGACCTATTCGCGGGCGGGCAAGCGGCCCATCCAGCATCAGCGTGAGGGGGCCATAGGTGGATTGCTGGCCAGACCCACTGAGAGCAAAGCTGCCATCCATCCGCCGGGTTCCGCTGAGCACCAAAGACAGGCGCGGCGCAAGGACGCGCATGTTGGTGAACCGCAGCTGGCCGTCCGTTGTGCGTTCCAATGCGGTTTCCAGCCGGGGCAGGCCGCCCGCCAGTCCGGCCAAAAAGCTATTATCAAACCGACGCACCCAGGCTTTGCCTGTGCCCAAGATCCGGGTTCCGCGGCCATTGGGCCCGGGCACAATGTGAAAATCGCTTTGCACATCGACAAGACCTATGCCCGGCACAAAATAGCGGGATAGGCGCCCGGCAAAGCCAACGTCAAACCGGCCTGTTTTGATGTCGTAGAAGAGGCCAATTTTGCCGCTGAGCTTATCCGAGCGAAGCTGAATATCCTCCCCGACAAGTGATTGCCGTGACGCGAGCAGAATCCCTTGCGCCGAAATATTGGCCAGAATGCCGCCCGCGACATCCCCAACTCCCGTGATCCGCCGGGCGGAAAATTGCACAGGAATTCGGATGGGCAGTTGCGACAGCCGCCCCTGACCCGAGGCGCGCATCTGCTCCAGCCCGGTCGCTCCAAATTTCAGCAGGGGGGCCGTGAGCAGATAATCAAAAGCGGCCTGACGAAACGCCCCGTCGAGCCGCAGCTTGAGAGACAGGGGGGGCCCTGACATGGTTGGCGCAATAGCCCGGACATCCCGCAGCGTCGATGTGATGAGAAGATCCTCAAAGCTGCTGGATGCAAAATTCACGCCGCCTTCGGCCTTAAGGCTGAGGCCAGAGGAGCTGCCCGTCAGCGCGCCCTTTAGGCGGCGATCCGTGAAGCGGGCCGTGCCCTGAAGCGTCAATCGGGGTGCTGCCAGCGAGCGGGCGCGGCCAGCCGGAAGGGCTGCGGCCTCCAGCTGACCCGACAGGCCGTACAGGCCCGCCTTATTCGTAAAGGCCAAACGCGCGACCTCTGCACCATTGAGGCGGGCGAGGAACATTCCGCGCCAGGCACGCCAGGCACCATCGCCATCAAGCCGAAGTTGAAGCGGCAGGCGCGTGCCGAGCATGGCACCCAATGTCCCTTGCGCCGGGGCATCTAGGGCAAGGCGCACATCAAATTGATCCTGATCGGGGGCAGCGTCGAGGTTCAGGATCAGACGATCCCCCTGCGTTGTCGACGCCAGAGCCGCGATCAACGCCCGGCCATCCCGAATATCTACACGCCCCGAAACCGTTCCCATTTGCAGCCGACCCGACACGCCGGGCCGAATGGTCAGGCGATCAATGCCCAGTTTATCAATGCGGATATCATAATCCGGCAGCAGTGGCGCACCCGGCGGGGCCGGGCGGAGCTTTGGCAATCGATGCAATGTCGCCTTGGCCGCATGAAGGCGGCGAATGTCGAGGCGGTTCACAAACCACGCAAGCGGCGTCCAATCGAGATCAACATGGTCTGCGTCAAAAAACACGCCGCGTTGGTCACTAAGCTTCAGACCCTTAATCTGCGTATGACCATAGAGGGAGCCATCGATGCGATCGATACCGATCCGCAGGCCATTACGCGGTTCAAGAGCTTCGATCCGATCTACAACAAACCGATGGCCCAGCCGGGTATCTGCCGCAAACAACAAAGCTGCGAGCAGCAACAGGCCAAGGCCCAGTATCCCGAAGAAGCGGCGGCCGTGGCGCATCAAAAAGCCTGTCCGAGCGACACATATACGCCAATGGGAGTTTCCCCCGCGCGCCGATTAATCGGCGTGGCGACATCCACACGGATTGGACCAAAAGACGAATAATAGCGCAGGCCCAAGCCGGCCCCCAGCCGCAGACCCTGAAAGCTTGGCAGCGACCCGATATAGATATTGCCGCCATCAAGGAACGGCACAAACCCAAAGGCCCCGCGGCGAATGCGGGCCTCCAGCGAAAATTCGGTGAGGCTGCGGCCGCCGGTTGGATCGCCAAATTGATCGCGTGGGCCAATGGCCTGATAGCTATAGCCGCGCACCGAGCCGCCGCCACCTGCATAATAGCGACGCGATGGTGCAATGTTGAAATTTCGGGCGCCGCTGATCGAAGCCAGACGAATGCGCCCCGCCAGAGTGATACCTTGACTGACGGGCAGATAGGCGCTGGCGTCCATTTGCGCGCGGGCATAGCTAAAGGCGGCCCCCTGAAGCGAGACTTCGGGAGAAAGGCGCGCGGTCAGGCGAAAGCCGCGCCTTGGATCGAGCAGGTCATCCGAACCATCATAGCCCAGCAAAGCGGGCAGAGCGGTGATGAAATAGGTCCGCCGCCCAAAGCCCTGCCCAACAATATCCCGTTCATCCGAGGCCAGCAGTTCAAAGCCTGCATTCCATGTCCATTGCTTTTGCCATAACAAGTTGGTCTGTCGTTCAATATTGGCCCCTATTTGAAGCGTGCGCGCCTCATAGGCGGTGCGCAGCACATTGCTTGCCGCCACACCAGCATTGAGAAGCTGATCCCGTCGGCGCCAATTGTTCATCCGCAAGCCGCCCGACAGGGACTGTTCAAGGGTCCCGGCAATGCCCGCAAAGGTAACGGCACCTTCTGGCCGAATAAGATTGCGGTGCGTCCAGCTGGCGCTGGCCCGGATGCCCTCCCCCGTCCCATAGCCGAGTTCACCCGCGATGGTCCGGACAGGGGCGGGTGTTGTTGTGACAATGATATCCGCCGTGCCAGCAACGCTGCCCTCACGCGGTTCAACCTGCGCAGAAGACACGAGCCCAG
>RFSU01000196.1 GCA_009923795.1 Sphingomonadaceae bacterium | reverse complement strand
ATTGATGCAGTCGTCAATAATGCCGGCATTTTGCGCGATACCATTTGGCACAAGATGAGCCATGAGGATTGGCGCGCCGTCATCGACGTTCATCTGCACCGCATCTTCGATAATCGAGGTGGCTCCCACCGGATCGGCGACGCTCGCCATATTGGCATGGGCTTTGCCGCCCGCCGCCAAAATATCGTTCACCGTGTCTTGGGCGGGGCCTGCGTCACCGCCTTCGCCGCCGCCGCCAACGCCGGGATCATTTACGATCACAGCGGCCCCATGAGCGGCACAGAGCAACGCGATCTCCCGACCAACGCCGCGTCCCGCGCCAGTTACGGCGACAACTTTCCCATCCAGCATGCCCATATGCGCGTGCCCTTTTTAAGCAAAAACCAAGTTAAGCGGACAGCATCCCACTTAGACGAGACTGAATAATGGATTCGGCATCCGCAACCATCCTAGACACAAGGTCAGCACAGGTCGGAATATCGTGGATCAACCCCTGCACCATGCCGGCCGACCAGATGCCATGATTAATGTCCCCACTGGCCAAGCCTTCGCGTCCCCGCACACCCTTGACCAGACCAGTCACGGCTTCAAAGGGCTGACCTTCGCGTTCGGCGGCCACAACTTGCTGCGACACCTCATTACGCGCCACACGCGCGGTGTTGCGATAGCTTCTGAAGATCAAATCGGTACCGCGTTCGTCCGTTGCGACCATGGCATCTTTGAAGCTTTGATGAATGGGGGCTTCAACCGTTGCGGTAAAGCGCGTGCCCATGTTGACGCCGTCTGCGCCGAGGCACAGCGCTGCAGCCAAACCACGCCCATCGCCAAAACCGCCGCTGGCGAGCAAGGGGATCTTCACCTTGTCTGCCGCGGCCGGGATCAGGATGAGGCCCGGGATATCATCTTCCCCCGGATGTCCGGCGCATTCAAAGCCATCAATTGAGATGATGTCCACGCCCGCGCGCTCGGCGGACAAGGCATGGCGGACTGCCGTGCACTTATGGAGAATGCGAATGCCATGCGGCTGCATCATCTCCCACAATTCCCGCACAGCGGGCGTTCCGGCCGTTTCCACAATCTTAATGCCGCTATCGATAATGGCTTGGGCATAGGCCCGATAATCGGGCGCGTTAATCGTCGGAAACACGGTCAGATTTACGCCAAAGGGTTTATCGGTCATCGACTTGCAGCGTTCAATTTCTGCCGCCAGTGCCAGTGGCGAGGACTGCGTCAAGCCGGTCAAAATGCCAAGCCCACCTGCGTTGGAAACCGCGCTCGCCATTTCGGCGACGCCCACCCATTGCATCCCGCCCTGCACAATCGGATGTTCGATCCCAAGCATCTCGGTTATCCGCGTTTTGAGCGCCATAAGACCTCTCCTTTTTTTCTGATGACCAGCTCATCCGGCACTGCCGAGGGCGGTAACTTTTTTGAACACGACGACGCCCCAGAATATGGACTCGACGCCTGCGGCGAATTATATAACTAGGTGACAGCTTTCAAGATCAAGTTTCACCCCCCTAGAAAGCTGCCCAACGGAGAGGATCGAAGAGTGTCTTGCACGAGATATTTGAGCGCGCCAAGAATGATCCTATCATTTTTTCGCACGGCGACGATCCAGCCCCAGCAGTTCAGTACATTTATGCACAGCGGCGAATAAGCAGAAAGCCCTTTGCCTGCAGCATTTAAGGTTACAAGATACTAACCGATTGAAATGAGGACGAATGAAATGGCGACCCAGTTGATGACCCCTGTGAGCGATGACATTCCCACACCGAGCGAATTGAAGACGCATAATCATTTGATTGGCGACAAAGCCGCGCTGGACGCAGCCTGGGAACAGGATGGCTATTGGTTTTTCCGCGACGTGCTGGACAAAGCAGCCGTTGCCCGCCTGCGGCAATCCTGGATTGATGAGCTAGAAACGCAGAAAGTTATCGAGCCAGTTGGCGGCGCCTCTACCGAAAAGAGCGTTCGCTATAATGGCGCTAGTCTTGCCGCCTATCCGTTTCGGATGGAACCCATCGCGGCAAAGCGCCCTTGGACGTCCTTTGTTGCTGAACAGCCGATCAACGACTTTTTCAGCCGGCTGTTTCAGGATGATCCCTTTTGGGTTCCCGTTGTCGAATATCGCGCAACGCCGCCACAGCAGGACAGAAGCAAGTCGCGCATTGATGGCATTCACCAAGATGGCCCCTATAGCCCGGGCATTCCCTTTCGTATCTGCTGGATTCCGCTTGCCGAAATAAATGCTGAGATTGGTGGGTTGGTCTTGGCCGAAGGGATGGCCAAAGATCGCATCAATTATCATCCCAAAGTTGAGGGCGGCTCAAATGGTTCGATCCGGCTGGAAGACATTCCCGCCGACCGGTGGCGCCGGACGACCTATCAGGCTGGGGATGTGTTGCTGATGAACCTTTGGACGCCCCATACGGGCCTTGCCAATCGGTCTGACCGCTTCCGCCTATCGATGGACCATCGCGTTATGGCAAAGGGCGATAAATGCCCGATTGTTGGAAACGTCGAAGAGATGAGCCAGAACCATATTGTGGTGCGCAATGCAGGCGGTTCGCGCAAGTTGCGGATCGATCCGGACACCTATGTGCGCAACACCGTTGGCCAAAAGCTAAACGGCACCGACATTACCGATTTCTACAAGGCCGGTTCCGAAGTGATCATCGCTTATGACGACGACAGAGCCTCGGTCGTTCGCCCGCCCCATTGATCGGACGGACATCGAGCTGACGCTCAAAAGACCAGATAAAGCTGAACAAGAAGAGGGTGTTTCGATGACTGTATATGCGCCAAAGGGCATGACCGATTGGGCCGGCGAAAAGGGTGTTATCCCGGCGCAAAATTACGTCAGCGAAGATTTTGCGAAGCGAGAGGCCGAACACCTCTGGAAAAAAGTCTGGCAAATGGCCTGCCGTGAAGAAGAAATTCCCAAGGTGGGCGATTATTATACCTATGACATTGTCGATCAATCGATCATCGTCATCCGCACCGCACCAGATGAGATTAAGGCCTTTCACAATGCCTGCCCCCATCGTGGCCGAACCTTGACCGAAGGCTGCGGACACGCCGCCCGATTATTCTGCAAATATCATGGCTGGAACTGGAAGATTGACGGCACCGACGCAAAGGTGGTCGATCGGCATGAATGGGCCCCGGAAGATCTAACCGATGAGTCTTTGAACCTAGCGCCCGTCAAAGTGGGCCGGTGGAGCGGTTGGGTCTATATCAACATGGATCCAGATTCTGTCAGCCTTGAAGAGCATCTTGCCCCGGCAAAGGCCTATCTTGATCCCTTTGATATCGGCGGAATGCGCTACCACTGGCGCAAATCGACGATCATGGACTGCAACTGGAAAGTCATCCTAGAGGCCTTCAACGAGGGCTATCATGTGCAGACCACGCACAACCAGATGCTGCGCTATATGGATGATTGGACGCAAAGCTATGCCCAGCCACACGACCTAAACAAATCCAACGTGCCCCCTGCTCTCCCGCCTTAATCGTTATCGCCTCACGGCCCAATCCATCGTTCGACCAACCCGCCTCCGGCGAGTTCGGTAACCACTTGCCCACGTGATTGAACATCCGCCCGGGCACAGCACCTGATGTCATGGTGGTCACTGCAAAATGGTTGGGATCGGTCGTCTCAACGGCATCATCACCACTGCGATTTCCGCCCAGAGCAAACACGCCATAACTCGCGCTTGCAGCCTTCTGGCTAAACGTAAAACTCTCACACGGATCCAGTTCCACCAGATCAACTCGACACACCGGATAGAGGATCGACTTATGTTGCATCAGAAGATCTCCGGATTGGTGATGATTTCCGAATAAAAGGGCGTCCCATCCGGCATCACCCCTTCTCGCACAATGCGGTCTTCCGTCACTTCTTCGCGGATAATGATCGGCTTTTCAGGCTCGGGAGCAGTCTTAGGTTCATCCATAAATCAACCCTTTATGACGATGTTGTAGACT
>RFSU01000195.1 GCA_009923795.1 Sphingomonadaceae bacterium | reverse complement strand
CGGCACAGGCTTTCCTGACCAGATGGTGGATGATGAGCCAGAAGAACCCGGCTATGAAGTGGTGCCGAAACGCTAAATCCGGAAAGTATATCGATGAACAACGTCACACCATCAGATCAAGCCGGGTGGTTGGCCTGCGCCGCTGCGCTCACCATCGACGCCGGATTGTTCATCGACGGCAGATCAGGCCCCGCCAGCAGTGGCGCGACCATAGATGCCATCAACCCGGCAACAGGCGCTCTGTTGACCAAAATGGCCTGTGGCGATGCCCAAGACATTGATCGCGCCGTCGCCTCCTCCAGGGCCGCATGGGATGATGGCCGATGGCGCCACATGACCCCACGCGCCCGGATGGACATTTTCCGGCTCTGGGCCGATCTGGTGGAGCGCGATGCAGCAGACCTCGCGCTGATGGAAACGCTCTCTATGGGTAAACCCATCACCGATGCGCTCACCATCGACTTACCCGAAACCGCGGTGACCATTCGCTATTTCGGCGAAGCCATTGATAAGGTTTCCGGCATCGTCACCAATAGCCCGCATAACGCCGTGCATATGGTCACGCGCGAGCCTTTGGGCGTTGTCGGCGCAATTTCCCCATGGAATTATCCATTGCTTATGGCGGCCTGGAAAGTGGCCCCGGCGCTGGCAGCCGGAAACTGCCTTGTTCTCAAACCCTCTGAAAAAGCCGCCCTCTCCTGCATTCGGCTGGCCCATCTCTTTGTCGAAGCAGGCGGCCCGCCCGGCGTGTTCAATGTTGTGACGGGCTATGGGCAGGATGCGGGTAAGCGGCTGGCGCTGCACCCAGATGTGGCGAAGATCAGCTTCACCGGCTCAACCGCGGTTGGCAAGCAATTGATGATCTATGCCGGGCAATCTAATCTCAAGCGCGTCTCGCTGGAAACGGGCGGCAAAAGTCCCCAGATTTTCATGCCTGATTTGGAAGATATGGATGCAGCGGTTGACCGCGCTATCATGGGTATTTTCGACAATGCAGGGCAAGTCTGCAACGCTGGGTCGCGCTTGCTCGTCCATGCCGATATCCATGATGAGTTTATCAACCGCTTCACCCAGCGTGCAAGCGAACTCTATGCCACGGGCGATCCGCTCGATCCGTCGACCAGCCTTGGCCCGGTGGTTAGCCATACGCACCAATCCTCTGTTTTGGCCTGTGTCGATCAAGGCCTGAAGGATGGGGCACATATCGCTGTCGGAGGCGGGCCGGATAGCGCGCGCCCGGATGGTGCCTATGTGACGCCCACTTTACTCACGCAAGTGACGCCAGACATGGCCATTGGCCGGGATGAAATTTTTGGCCCTGTGGCAGCGCTGATCAAAGTGCAGAGTGAGGAAGAGGCTATTCGGGTCGCCAATGACTCCATCTATGGCTTGGCCGCCAGCGTCTGGACATCTGATGTCAAACGCGCCCACCGGATGGTGAAGGCGCTGGAAGCTGGCGTTGTCTGGGTCAATTGCTTTGGCGATGGTGATATGACCCAGCCCTTTGGCGGGTATAAGCAATCGGGCAATACGCGCGATAAGTCGCTCGAATGCCTCTCTGGCTATATGCAATCAAAGTCCGCTTGGTTCAGCCTCGATTAGGGTGCCCGATTGGGTGACATGGTTTGTGACCCAATCCATGAAGGTGCGAATTCGCAGATTTTCCCTCATGTCCTTGCGGCAGATGAGGCCCCAGGCCCCGCCACAGACCGCCTTATGATCAATTGGGCGGACGAGCCGACCAGCCTCTAGATCCTGATCGACAAACGGCCCATTCACAAGGGCAATCCCCTCCCCGTTCAGCGCCATTTCCAACGCGACGGCAAGCGTATCGACCATCAGGAATGGAACCCTTGGCTGAAACTCTGCCCCTGCGGACGTCACCCAAGTCTCCCAATTCTGGACTTCGGTGTAGATCGCAACCAGCGGCTGCGTCATCAGCGCCTCAACGGTAACGGGCGACCCCATTTTCTCCAGAAAGGTGGGGCTGCACACCGGGTAGAGCGCATATTCGAACAAGGGCACCCAATGATATTTATTGGGATTGGGGGCCTCTTCACAATAGACCAACCCGACATCGGCATGGACATCATCAAAATCCCAATCAACCGCACAGGTGCTCAGCGTCAGCTTCACCTCAGGATGATCATGAAGAAACTGCGGCACGCGCTTTGCCAGCCAGCGGATCGATGCCGTCACATAAGTCTGCACCCGAAGCGGCTTATCCAGCGCATTGCGGTGCACCGCCTCCACGCCTTCCAGCAACGACTCAAAGGCGCTGCGGACATAGGGGTAGAGGACACGCCCAGCATCGGTCGACACAATATGCCGCCCTTCCTGCGCAAAAAGCGTGACGCCAAGGGCTTCCTCAATCAACTGCACCTGATGGCTGACAGCTGGATGCGTGAGGCACAGCTCATCGGCGGCATCGCGGATGCTTTGATGGCGCGTCGCCGCTTCAAAGCCCCGCAAGGCTTTTAATGGGGGGAGTTTCCTCAGCTCAATTTTATTCTGCACGGCACCCTCTCCGCTCCTGTCCGCAGAGTTTAGCCGACCGATTTCAACCGGTAAATAAAATTCACACGTTGGCGGCGCGATCCTCAAGGATCATCGCGGCCCCTTTTTCTGCCACCATGACCGTCGGGGCATTGATGTTGCCCGATGTGATCGTGGGAAAGACAGAGGCATCCACCACCCGCAAGCCTTGAACGCCATGGACGCGCAAACGGGCGTCCACCACCGAAGTCGCTGCATCCCCACCCATCATACAGGTTGATGTCGGGTGATAGACGGTGTCTGCGCGCTTGCGGAAATCCTCCAGCAAGGCCTCATCACCCTGAACCTGCACTCCGGGCACAAGCTCTTCGGTGATGATATCGCTGAGTGGCTTGGTCTGCGCCAAGGCCCGCAACATCCGATTTCCGGCAACCGCCTCGTCAATGTCGTGCTGAGTGGACAGATAATTGGGTTGGATCAGCGGATAATCAAAGGGATTGGCAGAGCGAATTTGCAAATGCCCCCGGCTGGTCGGTCGACAGCTGTTGAACGAGAAGAGAAAGGCCGAAAATGGATCGGGATTCAGCAGCTTTCGATCGGAGAGCGGCGTTTGGGTATAGCTGACCGGGCTGAAATAAAGCTGCAAATTCACCCGCGCCGCATCGGGGCCGCTCCGCACAAAGCCGCCGCCCTGATTCACGCTCATCGACAGCGGCCCACCGCGATTGAGCAGATAGTGCAGACCCGCCTTGATCTTCCCAAATAACGGCCGCAATTCATCATTCAGCGTTGGAACGCTGGTTTTGTAAAAATAGCTGACGGCCAGATGATCTTGCATATTCTGCCCTACAGCCGGGGCATTGGCCACAATATCGATGCCAAGTGCCTTGAGATGCGCGGCGTCGCCAATGCCCGACAAATTGAGCAACTGGGGCGAATTCACGGACCCACCAGATAAGATGACTTCTCGGCCCGCCCGCACTTGATGACGTTTGTTGCCACGCCGATATTCAACGCCAATGGCGCGCGTCCCGTCAAACAGGATGCGCGTCGCATGCGCCTTGGTCCAGATATCCACGCCGCCGCGACGCAGCGCGGGCCGCAAATATTCATTGGCGGTAGAGGCACGGCGGCCCTTGCGGGTGTTGATTTGGTAAATGCCAACACCTTCACCCGTCGGGCTGTTGAGATCAGATGAGAAAGGCAGGCCAAGTGCCTGTCCTGTCTCAATAAATGTCTGACATAGGGGGTGCGCCCGGCTGCTGATATCTGTCACATGCTGCGGGCCACCAGCGCCATGATAGGCGCTTTGGCCGAGATCATGATCCTCTGCCTTCATGAAATAAGGCAGAACATCCACCCAGCCCCAACCTGTATTGCCCAAGGCCGCCCAATCCTCAAAATCATGCGGCTGACCACGGACATGCACCATGGCATTGATCGACCCCGACCCGCCGATCACCTTGCCACGCGGCCAATAACTTTCCCGCCCTCC
>RFSU01000194.1 GCA_009923795.1 Sphingomonadaceae bacterium | reverse complement strand
TCCGCCAACCCGCCGCAGTTCAGTATCGTTATTGAAATGGAGCCAGAACATCATGCCGGGCTGGGTCGTAATATCGGGGCGCTGACGTTGCAGCAACTTCTGCCTCATTGTGATGCAGGTGGGCGAGTGACAGTGACCGTCGGGCCGCAAGCTGGCGGCCCTTTGCATCTGCAAAGCGAACCGGGTCGCATCCAGATCTATACGCGCGATAGTCAGGCCGATTGGGATCAATGTCCGGCGGAAGTGTCGGTGCGGCGCCTTGATCCGTCCGTCGGTTGGGCACCACGTACAGAGGACGATATCGCAGCCACGATCATCGCGGACATGCCCGCTTGGGTCGCGTTCTGGAGTGGCTTCAAGAATGACTTTCTGGGCTTGCCCGCACCCAACACTTTGGTCGGGCCCAATGGCCGCGACGGCAATTGGGGCTATCTGGCGGGTGGGCGGTATCGCATCGCGGATGATGAGGTGCTGCTGGTTACACTCGATCCGGTGGGCAGTTATTACACCGGCTTTCAGATCACCGATCCCTGGACCATCTCGCCAGATCCGATGTTTCGGCTGGCTAGCCTTAACAAGAGCCAAGTGGTTCCAAATCCGGACGGCTCCGTAACCTATGCGCTCGCGCTGGCCGATCCGGGTTTGGCGAACTGGATCGATACTTGCGGATTGCACCAAGGGTGGATGCTGACGCGCTGGCAAGGTGTGCCCGCGGGTGTGCAACTCGACACCATGATCCGCGACGTTCAGCTGGTGCAGATGGACGCCGTTCCCGACACGCTGCCGAAGATTGATCTAGCAGGCCGGCGGGCTCAAATCGCAGGCCGGGCCAGAAGCTTTGCACAGAGGACACAGCGGGAAGGATGGCTCCATGCAGGCTGAAGGCTCTTTCATCGAACTGTGCCACGTCACCCGGGATCTGGATGCGGCCCTGATCCACTGGACGCACGATTTGGGGGCAGGGCCATTCTTCGTTTTTGACGTGCCGATGATGCCGGGTCAGCTCTATTACGGCGCGCCACGAAGGTTTCCATGCGCGTCGCCTTCGGCTTCTCGGGTGGCATGCTCATCGAACTCCTGCAACAAACCAATGACGGGCCGTCTCCCTTCCTCGACTTTCTAAAGGACCGCGGGGAGGGGCTGCACCACGTCATGCCCCTAACTGATTTTGACGTCGGTCACGCCCGTCTATCAAATGTCGGGCACAAGATCGCCTACAGTGGCACCATGCCCTCGGGCGAGCGCTTTTGCCTATTTGATACACGCGCGGTAAACGGGGCTTATGTCGAACTCATGGAGCTGTCGTCGGCGATGCTTGGCTCACTCGCGCTGATGGAAAAGGCGCATGCAACGTGGGACGGGGTGACCGACCCAGTGCGCGGCATCGATCGACTGGCGGAACTGGCGGGCTGAGCCCTAGCCGTCATTCCGGATTTTATCTGAAATGACAGGTCGTACGGGGGCCTAAAGTTTACCGCTGCCCATTTGCGCGAACAGCTTCTGGAAATCGGCATAGCTCGGCTGGTGGGCCGTCACGCCGCCGTCGATGGGGATGGCAGCACCTGTGATAAACTTGCTCTCATCGCTGGCAAGGAAGGCCACCAAGTTTGCTATGTCGTCGGGGGCGCCAAGCTCTGGCGTCAGATGATGCGACAGAAGGATGTCCTTCACGACGTCGGGCGTCGATTCAATCGCGAGCGGTGTCAGCACAAAGCCAATGACCATACAGTTGGAACGCACATTCTGCTTCCCATATTGGGTGGCAATCATACGGTTGAGGTGGATCAGTGCAGCTTTGGATGAGCCATATGCCGTGAGCGTCGATTCCCCCTGCACGCCAAATCCCGATGCACTGTGAATAATAGAGCCGCCGCCCTGCGCAATCATCTGGGGGATAACATGTTTGCTCATCAGCATCGCGCCGCGCGCATTGACGGCCATCGCCAGATCCCAAGCCGCGACATCCAAATTGACGACGTCGAGATCCTTCTGGCGCTGGGCGTCGTTCTGGATCGCGGCATTGTTGTGAAGAATGTCAATCCGGCCGAACCGCGCGATAGCGTAATCGGCGAGCGCCTTCACGGACGCTTCGTCAGTAAGGTCAACAGCGTGTGTAGCTGCGCCCGCTATGCCCGATGCGGCAGCTTCCGCCGCCTTCGCGTTGATGTCTGCCAGAATGACTGTTGCACCATCTGCTGCCAGCCGTCGGGCCGATGCCACGCCAATACCGCCCGCAGCACCCGTAACAATGGCAATGCGCCCCTGAAGCCGTCCGGTCATTCCAAACTCCCGTCAATTTGTGCCGTGGAGGCCATCAAACCATTGTGTCGTGACCTGCCTAAGGAAAGGTCATTGCAACATAGCCCGGGCACAGGAATGTTGCTGTCTGGGGAGATGCCAACATGAACTCAACAATACCACCCGTACCTATCATGCCCGCCCCGGAGCCAGCCGGAATGATCTTCCTGACGGGCACAATCATCATCATGTCGGGATTTCTCCTGTGGTGGGCATTCGGTGGTGAGCGCAAGCGCAAAGGTTGGGTAATGCCGCTCATTTTTGCAGGCACGGCGCTGTCGTCGTTCATGATCGAGCCGATTTTCGATAACACGCTGCTCTATTGGTATCCGGCAGAAAACCCGCTGTCATATTACCGTGCATATGATCGAACGATCCCGTTGTTCGTGCCGCTGGGTTACGCGTGGTTTTTCGGGGGGTCAGCCTACATCATCTGGCGGGTTATTGAAGGTGGCGCTACAAAGGGTCGCATTTGGGCGCTGTTTGCTGGCACGGTCGTGGCGGATTGGCTGGCCGTGTCCATTTGCGAATGGTTGGGGCTAAGCGCCTTTTACGGGAACCAGCCCTATCACGTCTTCGGATCGCCATTATGGTTCTCCTTTTGTGATGCGACCGATGGCTTTGTGCTGGGAATGGCGCTGGCGTTGTTCATGCCGCATCTGCAGGGTGTGCGGCGTCTTTGGCTGCTTGTGCTTCCAAGCTTTACTTATGGATCGACACTGGGATCTACATCTGCGCCGGTTTCGCTTGCACTCAATTCGGGCTGGCCGACCTGGGCAATATGGGCAGGAGGCACCGCGACTATGGCGATGTGCCTGATCGTCATTCATGTGGTCGCGCAAATGTCGGATGCACGCGCTAAGGCGGTTGCTGCGGCATGAACTGGTTTTCGTGGCGCGATTGGTGGTTCATCTTCCTGTTTGGTGCCATCTACATGTTCAACTTCATCGACCGGATGATCATATCGGTTGTGGGGGAACCGATCCGCCGTGAGTTTGGCCTTTCTGACCTAGAACTCGGGGTCATGGGCGGCGTGGCATTTGCGCTTTTTTATGGTGGCATCGGCATCCCTTTGGCGCGGCTGGCAGAGCGCGTGAGCCGAGTGGGCATCGTCGCAACTGCCACGGCGTTGTGGTCCATGATGACGATGCTGTCGGGTGCCGCAGGCAATTACTGGCATTTACTGCTGGCCCGCATGGGCGTCGGCATTGGCGAAGCAGGCTTCACGCCGCCGGTCGTCTCTCTGATTGCAGATCGATTTGCGCCAGAAAAGCGCGCGACTGTCTTCTCCCTAATCGCGGTCGGTGTTTCGGTTGGCGGTGCAATTGGGGCACTGGGAGGAGGTTGGATCGCGCAGAACCATGGCTGGCGAATGGCGTTTCTGGTGATGGGTGCGCCCGGGCTGGTTCTGGCCCTGTTGCTATGGCTGACGATTAAAGAGCCTGCGCGGCAAAATGCGGATAACCCTGCACCTGCATTTGGGGTAGTGCTGCGGCGCGTGGGTAAGTCGCCTGCTTTTGTAAGCTTTACATTCGGCAGCGGCATCGTCGCGTTGGTGGGCTTTGGCCTAAATCTTTTCCTCATCCCCTTTCTTGTCCGCCGCTTTGGCTTTGATCTGAAAGATGCCGCAATTACTTTCGCGCTGACGTTCAGCGCCGCGACTGCGCTTGGTGGCGTCGTCGGTGGTATGCTG
>RFSU01000193.1 GCA_009923795.1 Sphingomonadaceae bacterium | reverse complement strand
CGCCCCGCCGCGATCATCATTGTCGTGGATGCGTGCAATCTGGATAACCATCTGCGCTTCGCGCTTGAACTGATCGGCCTTGGGCTGCCCTGTTTGGTCGCGCTCAACATGGTTGATTTGGCAGAGCGTGATGGCCTGACCCTGTCTGCTGAAAAACTGTCCGCAGAGCTTGGCGTACCCGTCATCCCAACCATTGCTGTGCGCAAGCGCGGGCTGGATGATTTGCGGACAGCGCTGACGGACGCCCTCACAACCGCCCCGTCTGATGCGAACCGGGCGTTGAACGCACCCGTTGCACCGGGTGATCTTCGGCGAGAAGCCTTGCGGATGGCGCATGCCGCAATCGTTGCTGAGCGGCCGACGCGGCGGACAACGCGGATGATCGATTCGGTCGTCTTGCATCCCATCGCCGGGCCAATCATTCTGTTCGCAACGCTCTTTGCCATGTTCCAGCTGGTCTATTCCGCTGCCGAAGCGCCCGTCGCGCTTATTGAGGCTGGGCTTAGCCAGATACAGGATTGGGTGATGCGGGTTATGCCCGATAACTTGCTGCGCTCTGCCATTATCGATGGTGTCATTGCGGGCGTGGGGGCCGTGATTGTCTTTTTGCCGCAAATCCTTGTGCTCTTCGCGTTCATCCTGGTGCTTGAAATGTCGGGCTATATGGTGCGCGCCGCCTTCATCATGGATCGGCTGATGGCGGGCGTCGGCTTATCGGGCCGCGCCTTTATTCCGCTCCTCTCCTCCTTTGCCTGCGCTGTGCCAGGCATTATGGCGACGCGCACAATTGAAGATCCGCGGGATAGGCTGACGACAATTCTCATTGCCCCGCTGATGACCTGTTCGGCACGTCTGCCCGTTTATGCCGTTATCATCGGCGCATTCATTCCCGACCAAAGAGTTGTTCCCGGCATTGGCCTGCAGGGTCTGGTGTTATTCGGCCTCTACCTGTCCGGCATCGCAGGCGCGATGCTGGCGGCATTGCTCATTCGGCGGACGATGGTGCCGGGCCGCAGCCTTGGCTTCATGATGGAAATGCCACGCTATCAATTGCCAAGCCTCAAGGATGTGGCGCTGGGCCTGTGGCAACGCGCGGCGTCTTTCTTAAAGCGGGCGGGCACGATTATTGCGCTCACCACGCTTGTCCTTTGGGCGTTGCTCAGCTTTCCGCAAGTCCCCAATGGCTCGGCCAAAAGCCAGATTGATCACTCCATTGCGGGGCGGATCGCCAGCGGGCTAGAAGTCGTGGTGGCGCCCATTGGGTTTAATCGGGATATGGCGCTCGCCTTAATCCCCGCAATGGCCGCGCGCGAAGTTGCGGTCGCGGCCCTTGCTACCACCTATGCCGTTGATGCCAAGGATGAGGCAGAGGCTGAACAAGGATTGCGGGAACGTTTGCGCGCGGGCTGGACTTTGCCCATGGCGCTGGCTTTTTTGGCATGGTTTGTCTTTGCGCCCCAATGTATTTCGACCATTGCCGTTGTTCGGCGCGAGACAAATGGATGGAAATGGCCGGCCATCATGGTCGGCTATCTGTTCGCGCTGGCATATGTGGCGGCAGGCGCTACATACTGGCTAGCAACAAGTTTAGGACTTTGAGGGGAAGCACATGGCGGGCAGCGTCAATAAGGTTATTCTGGTCGGCAATTTGGGGAAAGACCCCGAAGCGCGGTCGATGAACAGCGGTGGCGAGGTTGTAAGCTTTACGCTTGCGACGTCGGAAACATGGAATGACCGCGACGGCAATCGGCAGGAAAAGACCGAATGGCACAATGTCGTCATCTTCAATGAAAATTTGGGCCGGGTGGCCAAAAATTATCTGCGTAAAGGGCAGAAGGCCTATATTGAAGGCCAGCTCCAGACCCGCAAATGGACTGACCAGAACGGTAATGACCGCTACACGACTGAAATCGTGTTGCAGCGTTTCCGGGGAGAGCTTGTGCTCTTGTCTGGCCGTGAAGGCGGATCGGGCGGTAATATGGGCGGCGGCAATGGCGGCCAATTTGCAGGCGGCGAGTCAAGCGGTGCCTTGGCGGGTGGCGCATCGAGCGGCGGCAGCAATTTTGGCGGCGGCGTGTCTCAGCCCAGCCCGTTCGACAGCGATCTGGACGACGACGTTCCCTTTTGATCCAACCCAGATGGGCTGACATAATGGACCAAGCTTAGGCCTGTGTTTTGAACGGCGTGAAATCCGTGCCCTCGTCAAACAGGTCCACGCCTTCATGCTGCTTGAGCTTGTTGACGACCAAATAGGTGACGGGCGTCAGCACGACTTCCCAGCTGACCTTGAGCAGCCAGTTGGTGACGAGCACCGTCATCACCTGGCTGGTTTCCCACACGCCCCAAAAAGCGAGCGGATAAAAAATCAGGCTATCGACACCTTGCCCGAAAATGGTGGAGCCAATGGTGCGGCTCCATAAATGCTTGCCCCGTGTCCAGATTTTCATGCGGGCAAGGACATAGCTGTTGACGAATTCGCCTGCCCAAAAAGCAACGATCGACGCAAAGACGATGCGTGGCACTTGCCCAAAGACGCTTTCATAAGCGGCCTGCCCGGTCCAGCCGGGGGCTGGCGGCAAGGACACGACGACCCAGCTCATAAAGGCCATGAACAGCAAGGCGGAAAAACCCACCCAGATGCAGCGCCGGGCGCGGGCATAGCCATAAACTTCGGTCAGGACATCGCCGATCACATAGCCCAGCGGGAAGAATAAAATCCCCGCCCCAAATTCCCAGCCTCCCAACGACGAGACTTTCGCCGCGCCGATGACGTTGGACAGCAGCAAGATGGCGACAAAGGCCGCCATCACAACATCAAAACTGCGGAACTGGTGGCGCGAGTCCGCCTTGACGGCGATCAGGGGGGAATTGCTCATGGCGCAACTTTACCCCGCCGATCGCATTTGGCAAATCGGGCCAGAAGATGGGGTCAGCGACCCTGCGGGCGACAGGCGAGGATGCCAATCCATCGGCCTTGCTCCAGCTGGCAATCGCGACCCGCCCATCGTTCTAATTCCGGCGGGCGCGTGCGGGCCGCAGAGTCGCGGGCGCGGTTATAAATCCAGATGACACCAGCCTCCGGCTTTGCTTGCAGAATAGCATTTCCATCGTCACCGGGGCGCAGCGCAATGGCGCGCACGTCCACAGGCGATCCGTCCCGGTTGAGAAAGACCCCGCCCAGCTTGGCCAGAGAGCCGGGATCAAGAATGCGCGCTGCCGGGTGATCCCATGAAAAGAGCAGCGCCGTGGGCTGGGAGGGCGCGATAAAGGCGCTGGCCCGTGCAAATCCATAGCCCGTCTTTGCCTCAAGCCGCGCGCGCAGCGCCTGTGGCGTCACACATAGGGCAAAAAGGATGACCAGAGCCGCAAGACCCGGCCCAGATCGGGTCCAGCGCGCCACAGCCAGCACAAGCCCCAGCAACAGCGCGGGAACCAAGGGCACCAGATAGCGATCCGTCAGCATCGGGCGCGCCGTGCCAAGGCCCAATTCCATCACCAAAGCCACAATGCCTAACCCCGTCGCCAACCATAGGACCCGACAGGCTTGCATGTCGGTGGATGTCGCCGCGCGCGCGCGCGACAGGGCAATGGTCGCACCCAAAATGACAAGGGCAATTGCCGCCGCTGTGCCCGACAGGCCGAGCGCAAATTGAATAAAGTCTCCGGCCAAAGTCGGCGTCATGGGTTCATACCAAGCGACATCCGGGCGCGCATAATCGGCCAGCCGTGGCGCATGAATGGCGAGCCACGCCATTGCGGGCAGGAAGGGAAGGGCTGCCGGCCAAAGCCGCACGGTGCGTTGTCGCGCGCGCGCCAACAAGGCCACACCCTGAACAGCGGCGGGGATCAGCGCGAAATAATGGGTGAGGATGGCGGCGGCGGCGAGCGCGGACCAAAGCCCTGCCGTTCGCCGGTCCGGGCGCTCCAGCACCTGCGCAAAAGCGAGCAGCTGTGCCACAGACAGAAGCAGCAACAGACCATAGCCGCGCGCATCAAGCGCGATTTCAAAGCCCGGCCAC
>RFSU01000192.1 GCA_009923795.1 Sphingomonadaceae bacterium | reverse complement strand
ATCTTCGCTGGCAAAGCGCACAAGTCGTCGCAGAACGAACAGCGGCTCTTCGCCCGCGACGAGCATCCGGGCGAGATAGTAGAGCGCCGCCTGCGGGTCAGATCCGCGCAAGCTCTTATGAAGCGCGGAGATGAGATTATAATGCCCCTCGCGATCTTTGTCATAGACCGGCATTCGGCGGTGGAGCAGATCGGCCAAAGCCTTTGGATCGAGCGGTTCCTCCACCGCGATTGTCGCAAGCGTCTCGGCTTGATTAAGTAGGAAGCGGCCATCGCCATCAGCAGAGGCGATCAGCGCCGCGCGCGCCTCTTCGGTCAGTGGAAGGCTTTTGCCGATCAGCGCCTCAGCGCGCACCAAAAGCGTGTCGAGGGCGGCGGCATCGAGCCGGTGGAGCACCAGCACTTGGGCGCGGCTGAGAACAGCGGCGTTGAGCTCAAAGCTGGGGTTTTCGGTGGTGGCCCCCACCAAAGTGACCGTGCCATTTTCGACAAAGGGCAGAAAACTATCCTGCTGAGCGCGATTAAACCGGTGAATTTCGTCCACGAACAACAATGTGCCCTGACCTGTGCGTCCATGATGTTCGGCTTCGGCAAATGCTTTCTTCAGGTCGGCAACGCCCGAGAACACGGCGGATATGGGCGCAAAGCGCAGGCCTGCGGCATCTGCCAGCAAACGCGCAATCGTCGTTTTCCCCGTGCCGGGCGGCCCCCAAAGGATCATGGATGCAAGCTTGCCCGCGGCCAGCATACGGCCAATCGCCCCGGTCGGGCCAGTCAGATGATCTTGGCCGACAATGTCGGCAATGCTGCCGGGGCGCAATTGTTCGGCGAGGGGCGGGCGCGGCGGTTCTACCCCAAAGAGATCAGCCATTGTCTCGCGGCTCTTGCTGGCGTGCCAGCCTGAGATATTGGTCTAAAACCGATTGGTTGATGGCATCCCAATTATAGGCTCGGCTGGCCAATTCTCCCGCCGCCTGCGCGCTTGCGCAAGTCTTCATCCTCGCAAAAGGCTTGAAGCGCGTCGGCAAATCCCGAAATGGCACCCGGTGCAACAAGGCTACCTGTCACCCCATCCGCGACCAAATTCTGGCTCCCCGTTGCGCGTGCGGCGATGACGGGGATAGCGCAGGCCATGGTTTCGAGCGTCACATTGCCAAAAGCCTCTGTGATGGAAGGGTTAAAAAGCATATCCATAGAGGCGACAGCCCTGCCCAAATCCTGTCCCGATTGAAACCCGACGAAAACGCCATTGCCCAAGCGCTGTTCAAACCAGTCCCGCGCCGGTCCTTCGCCAATCACAAGCACCTTGTGACGGACATTGCGGGCACGGAGTTGGTCGATCGCTTCGCAAAAAACGTCCAGCCCCTTTTCCATCACCAGGCGGCCAAGAAAGCCGATAACGGGTTCGTCATCGGCAATGCCGTGTGCGCGGCGCCAGTTCAGATCCCGCTGTCCGGGATTGAAGATGCTGGTGTCGATCCCGCGCGTCCAAATGCCGATGTTATAGCTTAGGCGTTGCTCTCGCATGACTTGAGCCATGGATTCTGACGGCGCAACGACGGCATCGCAGCGGCGGTAAAAGCGGCGCATGAGTGCCACAACCAAAGGTTCAAGAAAGGCGAGGCCATAATAGCGCAAATAGGTCTCAAACCGGGTGTGCATCGAGGCGAGCACCGGAATGCCGCGCGCTCTCGCCCAGCTAATGGCGCGATGGCCCAATAAATCGGGGGCCGCCACATGGACGATATTTGGACGAAACTGCGCCAGATCGCGCCGCGCCGCGCGCGTCAATCCGTGCGCCATCCGATATTCGCCGCGACCAAATGGGACGGGGACGGAGGCCACGCTCACCAAATCCCCGGTTGGCTCAAAATCTGGCGTGTCTGTTGTCGGCGAATAAATGCGCACCTGCACCCCGCAGCGCAACAAATAGCCGACCAGACGGTTCAACGCCTGATTCGCGCCATCGCGAACATAATTATAATTGCCGCTAAAGATCGCAACACGAAGGGCTGAGGGTTCCATGACCTGTCCGATAGCGCAAAGCTCAGCTGAACGAAAGTTCCGCCCAGACGGGCAGGTGATCGGACGCACGTCGGGCCTTCAGGCTATTGTGTGTGCCTGCGGATAGGATCTTGATGTCATGGCTTACGAAAATGCGATCAAGCCGAACTATCGGCCGCTGGCTATGAAAGCTTGGGCCGGTATGGGCGTCGTGATGGCCGCCGATAAACTCGCCTAAACACCCGCCCTGGTGCGACCATTCGTTCAAATCACCCATGAGGATGGAGGGCATATCGGGTGCGCGGTCGTTGATCTGTGCCAGCACGGATCGCACTTGCTGGCGCCGCCGAAAGCCGGACAGGTCGAGATGCATGCCGACAATGCGCAACTCCTGCCCCTTGGCCCGGATATCGGCAACAACAGCGCCTCTAGGTTCAAGAGCAGGCAAGTGCAGAATATCATGGGCTAATGCAGTGATGCCGCGACGGACCAATATCGCATTGCCATGATGCCCGAGAGAGTCTGGCCGTGTTTCAAAGGGCACGGGCTCATAGTCTGAATGTGCTGCGATCATATCCAGCGGTAATGCGGAGTGACGCTTGCCAAAACGGCGATCTGCTTCTTGAAGGGCGACAATGTCCGCATCGACCTCATTGAGCACATCCAGAATGCGGTCGGGACGTCTGAGACGATCAGTCCCGATAGCCTTGCGAATGTTATAGCTTGCAACCTTCAACACAAGGTCAAGGCTAGTCGCTCTCAGCGCCTTGGCCAAGCTGTGAATAGACGGATAACAGCTGAGCGCATCATAGTTTAACGAAGCCAGCCTGATCCTACCAAAAAACATGTGGAGCATCGCCTTGACAGCCCATCGGCGGTCGCTTAGACGCCGCCTCCTCACGCAAGAGAGCGGGTGTAGCTCAGTTGGTTAGAGCGCCGGCCTGTCACGCCGGAGGTCGCGGGTTCGAGCCCCGTCACTCGCGCCACTTTCCCTTGGAAAGTTGGCTTTGTTACCGGAAGGTTCCGGTCTCCATCCATTTCAGCACGGGCCGCAGCGGCAAAATCCAGATTGTGCCTGCAATCAGGTAAAAAACCGTCTGGATCAGGATGTGCCAATCGCCAATCACGCCGGACAGGCTGGCAATGGCGACCGCCCAAATCGTGACATATGCCAGAATGCCAAGCATTCCGACGGGCTTGCGCCAACTTGGGGTGTCCATCATCTTTCCTTCGCGCATCTGCTGGTTTCCGGTCTGATCCATTCGGCTTCGGTTAGGATGGCGTCAAGCGGCATGTCCCAAGGGTCAGCTGGGAGATTTTCAAACTCTTGGACCGACCAAGCCACACCAATGCGCAATGGCTCGCTCTGCTGAGCAAGGGCGCGATCATAATCTTGCCCCAGCCGATTGCCCTGCCGGTCAAAGCCCAGCAAAGGCATCAAGATGATGTCGGGGGCGACTTGATCCGCCGTTGAAAGCGGCTGAAGGAACTTGTCGGCAGCCATACCGAGCTGTGCGGCGTCTGACCAGCTGCGAAACAACATGTCCTGCCCTTGCGCGCCAATCCAAGGTAGGGCCAGTGCTGAGCCACGGCCTTCTAAGTCCGTTAGAAGCTGCGAAATGTTTGCCTCGCTGGCCATGGCACAATAGCCAGCGACGCACATTTGGGGCGAGAGCAACGCCAAAAGCTCTGACATGTGTGGAACGTGGGTTGGAAACAGGGCAGAACCGCGATCCGCCACAAATTGCTTTCGCCGGGCGCGCGCCAATCGGCGCAGTTCACTTTTTGTCATGGCGGTCATGGGTTGGCGGACCCACCATGGCCGTTTGCCGGAATATCCTCTGACGCCAAGTACGTCAGGTGGGGACCATGTACCACAGGCCAGGGCCTGAGCAGGGACAGCCTCCATGGATGTTGAATCGCCTCAGGGATGTTCTCATCAGCGCGCACCGGGCAGTATCCGCCGCACTTCATATAGGGGGCTTAGCCCCGTTGCTCAAGGCGCGTGGCGAGGGATTCCAGTCGCGTGGCAATATC
>RFSU01000191.1 GCA_009923795.1 Sphingomonadaceae bacterium | reverse complement strand
CCCCAACCCGCACGGCACCCATTGCTGCGCCGACCTCTAGCCCGGCGGCGAAAAATGATCCGAGCCGAAAAGCATTGGTCGATGCCGTTGAAGTACCCGTATCGGGCGATGCGGCGGAAGACGCCTATAGCTATGGCTTCCGCCTGTGGCAGGCAAAACTCTACCCCGAAGCGCAGGCGAAGCTGAAGGAATTTGGCACAAAATATCCGCGCCATCGGCGGGCAAGCTATGCGCAGAACCTGCTCGGCCGCGCCTATTTGGATGAAGGCAAGCCCGCCCTTGCCTCGGTTGCTTTTTACGAAAATTACACGCGCAACTCTAAAGGCGAGCGTGCGGCAGAAAGTCTCTATTATTTGGGTGTTTCTCTGACGCGGCTCAAGAAATTGCCGGATGCCTGCAAGGTCTATGATGAATTTGCAGATGTTTATGGCACGACAGCCGCTGCCGAGCTGCAGACCCGTGTGACTAAGGGCCGCGCAGACGCCAAGTGCAGCTGAGCGGCCTTTGCACCCGTGATTGATGCGGCGGCGGCCAAACGCTTCACGCGAGACCTGGCCGCCCTTTTGCCCAATCCCATGGGCCGGATCGGGCTGGCTATTTCCGGCGGGCCAGATAGCCTTGCCCTGCTGTTGCTCGCCAAGGCCAACCTGCCAGATATTGTCGCGGCAACGGTCGATCATGGCCTGCGCCCCGAAGCGGCGGACGAAGCCCGCTTTGTCGGCAAAATTTGCGCCGATCTGGGCGTTGACCACAGCATTTTAACTCTAGCCGATAGGCCCGTCGGAAACCCCTCTAGCTGGGCACGTCAGGCGCGCTATCACGCCTTGGACGACTGGGGCACGGCCAAGAAGATCAGCTGGCTGCTGACAGCCCATCATGCCGATGATCAGTTGGAGACATTGCTGATGCGGCTCAATCGCGGCTCTGGTGTCGCCGGGCTTGCAGGCATCCGCGCGCAGAACAAGACTGTTGCCCGCCCCCTGCTCAACTGGCGCAAGGCAGAGCTTGAGGCCCTAGTCGCACAAGCCGGGCTGCTTGCGGTGGACGACCCGTCAAATCGCGATGCGCGCTATGACCGCGCCCGGATGCGGGCCGCCCTGAGCAAGGCAGATTGGCTTGACCCGGTGGCAGCAGCGCGCAGCGCGTCGGCCCTTGCCTCAGCAGACGCCGCGCTAGACTGGACGACGCAGCAGCTTTTTGACCAGCGGGCAGAGATGGGGACAGACAGGATCACGCTGGCGGCAGGTGACCTGCCTTATGAGCTGCAGCGCCGCCTGTTGATCGCTTGTCTACAGGCTCTCAACCCCGCAGCGGCCCCGCGCGATGATGAGGTGATGCGCCTGCTGGCCAGCCTAAATACCGGGCAGACAGCAACGCTTGCTGGGATAAAATGTTCAGGCGGCGCACAATGGACGTTTCAACCCGCACCGCCCCCACGGACGATCTCAAGAAATTCATGAGTCGCTGCATTGTCATTACGCGTGGCGCGCTTATCTTGGGGAATTGAAAGGCAGATTGATTATGAACGACGATAAGGGCCCAACAATGTCCCCTTGGATGCGCAGCCTCGCCATCTGGGTTGCGATTTTGGCAGCGTTGGCGCTGTTCGTTTCGATTTTTGAAGGGCGTGGGTCCAGCGGATCTGGCACCACTCTGGCCTATTCAGACTTTGTCTCGCGCGTGGAGCAAGGCTCCGTCAAATCCGTCGTCCAATCGGGCGATGTGATTTCCGGCACGCTCAAAAACGGCGAAGACTTCACCACCTATGCCGTGCCCGACCCACAATTTGCGCAGCGCATGATTGCAGCCGATGTGGAATTTACGGGCCGCCCGGCCGAAAGCCCCGGCTTTTTGCAATTCTTGCTTTATCAATCGCTCCCAATCCTGCTGTTTCTTGGCATTGGCTTTCTCATCATGCGCCAAATGCAAAAGGGCGCTGGCTCTGGCGCGATGGGCTTTGGCAAAAGCCGCGCCAAAATGCTGACTGAAAAGCAAGGCCGCGTCACCTTTAACGATGTGGCTGGCATTGATGAGGCCCGCGAAGAGCTCGAAGAAATTGTCGACTTTCTAAAAGACCCGTCCAAATTCTCCCGCCTTGGGGGCAAAATCCCCAAGGGTGCGTTGCTTGTCGGCTCCCCCGGCACGGGTAAAACCTTGCTCGCCCGCGCGATTGCGGGGGAGGCCAACGTGCCTTTCTTCACCATTTCCGGCTCTGACTTTGTCGAAATGTTCGTGGGCGTGGGCGCCAGCCGCGTGCGCGACATGTTTGAACAGGCCAAGAAATCCGCCCCGTGCATCGTCTTCATCGATGAAATTGACGCCGTTGGCCGTCATCGTGGCGCGGGCCTCGGCAATGGCAATGATGAACGCGAACAGACGCTCAACCAGCTGTTGGTGGAGATGGATGGGTTTGAGGCCAATGATGGCATCATCATCATCGCCGCCACCAACCGCCCCGATGTGCTCGACCCCGCATTGCTGCGTCCGGGCCGTTTTGACCGACAGGTTGTCGTGCCGCGTCCCGATATTGAGGGCCGTGAAAAGATTTTGGCCGTCCACATGAAGAAGGTGCCGCTGGCCCCCGATGTGGATGCCCGTGTCATTGCGCGCGGAACCCCCGGATTTTCCGGTGCTGATCTGGCCAATCTGGTCAATGAAGCGGCGCTAACGGCGGCACGCAAGGGCAAGCGTCTGGTCGCCATGGCCGAATTTGAAGAGGCCAAGGATAAGGTCATGATGGGCGCAGAGCGCAAATCCATGGTCATGACCGAAGATGAAAAGCGCATGACCGCCTATCATGAAGCCGGCCACGCGATCGTCTCCGTCCATGAAGCCGCGTCTGACCCGATCCATAAGGCGACGATCATCCCGCGTGGTCGTGCACTCGGCATGGTGATGCGCCTGCCAGAGCGGGATAATTACAGCTATCACCGGGATAAGATGTACGCCAACCTCTCCGTCTCAATGGGTGGGCGCGTCGCCGAAGAGATTATCTTTGGCTATGACAAAGTCTCATCAGGGGCATCCTCCGACATTCAATATGCGACCAATCTCGCGCGTGACATGGTCACACGCTGGGGCATGTCCGATGTGCTGGGCCCGCTGCAATATGCAGAAGCGGATGAAGAGGTTTTCCTCGGCTATTCGAGGAGCCGCGGCAGTCAAATGTCCAACGAGACAGCGGTGATGATCGATCAGGAGATTAAGAGCATCGTCGAGGGCGGCTATAATCAGGCCAAGAAACTGCTGAAAAAGCATATCGACCAACTGCACCTGCTGGCCGAGGCCCTGCTGGAATATGAAACCTTGTCGGGCGACGAAATCAAAGCGCTCCTCGAACAGGGCGTGAAGCCAGACCGGTCAGGCTCGGGCAAGCCGCCAACAACCGCGATCCGTCCGGGTGGAACATCGGTTCCAAAGACCCGGCGCGCGCCACTCGGTGATCCCGCCGCAGAAGGCGCCTGATTTTTGCTGCCCTCATCCTCGCTGCTCAAGCCGAGCGCGAGGATGAGGCGTAGCAATATCCTAACCTTGTTCTGCCATGCCCCCTATTTTGCCTTTTATCCGGGCCTTTGCTAATTGGCGAATATGCAGGACTTCAGCACACCCACCGCCTTGATTGCCGATATGGCGCGCCATGCGCGTGCGGCCTCAGCGGCGCTTGCCCAAACCCCATCAGCCCGCAAATCTGAAGCGCTGATTGCGGCGGCACATGCTCTGCGCGCGGCGACGGCGGATATTCTGGCCGCCAATCAAAAGGATATGGAAGCCGGGGCGAAAGCGGGCCTCTCTGGCGCCATGCTGGATCGGCTTCGGCTGGATGCTGGGCGGATCGATGGAATCGCCGCCGGGGTGGAGGCGGTTGCGCATTTGCCCGACCCTGTGGGCATGATGATCGATGAAAGCGTCCGGCCCAATGGCATGGCCATTTCGCGCGTGCGCGTGCCCTTGGGCGTGATTGGCATCATCTATGAAAGCCGCCCCAATGTAACGGCGGATGCCGCCGCCCTGTGCCTTGCCTCTGGCAATGCCGCCTTGCTGCGCGGCGGCAGTGAGGCCGTGCACAGCAATAAGGCGATCTTCGCGGCCTTCCAATCGGGCCTGATCACC
>RFSU01000020.1 GCA_009923795.1 Sphingomonadaceae bacterium | reverse complement strand
AGCCCCATTTTTCCGCCGCCTGGTGCCAGGCCCATGGCTTATTTCCCGCCTGGGCACTGGCACCATTGTGGGCGCGCCAGCCCCAGTCTGCCGCGCCCGCAGCATCGGTCACCTGATCCGGCGGGTTGCTATCACGGAAAGCTTTCCAGTGGGCCGCACACAACCGGCACCCCGGTTCATACCCGCCCGGCTCGATCAGTCGCGTCATCAGATCAATGTGAGTCAGCCAAGCCGCCTGCGTCCACACCAGCGGGATCAGATGCAGCGTGCCCCACAGGCTGGGGCCAGTATCTTTTGGCGTGAGGATCCGGCGGAAGTGGGCCGGCTCCGAAGGTGCCCCTGCTTCCACGGCCGTCAAATCGCCGCCCAGCCACCGATCCCTGTCACCTGCAGCAATCACCCGCTGGCCCCAATCCGCATTGGCAAACGCCCAGGCTTCATCGTCGGTGGCGGCGATGGCATTCACGCGCAGCATTGCCAGGAGGGATGCCACTGCATCGTCGGGTGACCGGCCCGTGATGGTTTGGCCAGGCAAAGCAGGATGTTGCAGCGTCCACCCGCCAGGGATGGAGAACACGTCGGACCGGGCAATGAGGCATTTGGCATTCATGAATTATATATTGCTAAAGCTAGTGCATAAAGGTATCCAGCCCACATCAGGAATAGCTCAGGATTCCTCTTATGGAATTCCCACTCCTCTTTCATGCGGCATCCATGTTAAAGTTATTCATCGTCAAATCCTTCACGAAATATTTCCGCTTCCCGTTCCACGTTCCATCATCGTCACCATCTCCCACTGGCGCATCCACGCGGATGAATCCTTTCACTTCGACCATGTGAAGCGCTCCAACCAGGCTATCCGCGAAGTCCGGTGAAATCTGATTCTTCCGGGCCTTGTATTCAATCTTGCTCTCCACGTCCCATCCTGTCTCCCCGTGCCGCTTGCAGAGCCGCAGAATTGTTTCCTTGATCCACCGATCCGGCTTGGTCCCTTTGGCCTTCTGGTTCAGCCGCAGATAGCCGCCGCGCATCCAGTGGGACAGGCGGCTGTAAAGTTCGCTGACGTGCTTTTTGTGCAGGTCGCAGTAGAGCACCGGCCGGCGGTCGTGGCCCTCGCCTACCCACCGCTTGGGCAGGATGGGGCGGCGGGATGCCTGGCCACCAAAGGCAAGAGTAACGCAGCCCTGCCCGAATGCCCACACCATGGCCACGGAAATCTGTCCGCTCATCGTGTCGTCAAAGCCGTAGTTGGCAAAGGCGACATTCCATTCCAGACAGTGCTCGGCGGCCAGAATCGCCAGCTCGCGGGCAAAGGGCACTGGGTCGCCCAGGGTGCCGTTTTCCGCATCCTTCTTGCGCACCCGCTCGCACCGCGCCAGCCAGGCATGATCCACCACCAGCTTTCCGGTTGGCACCAGCTCCACCTGTTCTTTGATAAACACGTTCGGCACTACGCGGCCCTCTCCATCCCCGCGCCAGCCGGCTTCCAACAAGGTCAGCACCATGCGGTCACCGCCGGCAGTCTTGGCCGGATCCAAGAAGGCGACCTTGTGAATCTTGACATTGGTTTCGCCAGCCGCCTTGTCCCAGAGAAATGGAAGGTCCATTCCGCTCCCGGCAACATCATCCGGCGTGATAACCCGGAGCGTCAGGTTCATGGCTGGCATCATGCCCATGGCCTGCTCCTTGTAGCGCGGATCCTCCCGGTTCCCGTTCACCGTGGCCAGCAGCTTCTGTTCGCGCCGGCCGTTGTAGAGCCACGGGAAAGGCGAGGAATTTTGCAGGCCGGACTTGCCATCCTTGTCCCGCGCTGTCACCGCCTGATCGATCGGTGTCCCTCCGACGCACGGCTGGAAGTTCGGCGACTGGTGGCCGGCCCGGCGATAGACGTTGATGTTGTGCTGTCCGGCCTTCCAAAAATAGTCATGCTCCGTCTGGCTGGCCCATCCTTCCGCTGGTTCCATCTCGCTGTCCAGTTCCCCCATTTGATTCCGGGGATTGGCCGCCAAAATGCAGAAATACCGGTCGTTGCCGCCGATGTTGGGGAGCGGCGCCAGCCAGTCAGCCCCACCCTTTGGGTAGCCGTTCCCGATCTCATCCAGCCAGTGAATCAAAAAGCCATCTTCGCCTTCCTTCCGGCCCTGAATGCTCCCGCACTCGGACGCCGCCTGCATCCGGATGAATCCACCTGGCCGCTCGCTGGAAAAGTAGACGATGTTGGCGCTTTCCACCGGGTCAATGGCCGCCCCCAACGCCGCCACCTTATGGCCGCAGTGTTTCCACGTATCCTTGGCCAGCTCCAGGAAACGGCTCCACACCTGAGCGGTCCCGTTGGCCTTCAGCGGCGACATCATTACCTGATTGGTGGAGTGGGGATGCAGGCACCCTAGCCCGATGGCCATGAGACAAAAGAACTCGGTTTTGCCCTGGAACTGATTCCCGAAAAAACAACTCCCCACCCGGCCATCGCGCATGGACTTCATCCAGCACCATACGTTCTCCTGAAACCACGGCTCTGGCACAAACGCCTGCAGTCCGCGCCGGGTTTTCCAGGACATCAGCAGGGTGATATACCGGATCCAGTGGTATTCAATCCGCCGCGCTGGGAGCTTGTAATCCTTGTTGTCCTGATAGCACCACTCCCGCAGAATTTCCGCCTCCGCCAGCAGTTGCGTGGTTTCCGACATCGCCACACCCGTCCGCTTGGCATAGTCCAACTGGTAGGCCGTTGGCAATACCGGATCCGTGAGGAATTCGAAGTCCTCAAAGATGGCGGACGGGTATGGGATGCGGACCTGCATGAATTAATCTTCCGCTTTTTCGTAGGTGGCCTCGAAAATGTCAGGCTTGCAGGGATAAAACTCACCCTTCACACCCTTGATGATCCAGTCACCAATACTGGCCGACATGGTGCCTTCCAATGTTTCGATTTTCAGATACGGATGTTCAGGTTCTTGATAATCCACTGAGATGGTTTTGCCTGAAAAATCACTGATGGCAGACAGGCTTTCGGCGGTGTCGTGGAATTGAACGGCTTGGATGACGACTGGTTTTTTGCGATAGTTCATTGTTTTTAGTTATAACTTTTTACCGGAGAGACCGCTCCGGCTCGGAATTATCGTTGCGGGAAAATCTTGTTCAGTTCCTCATCCAGGCTAAACTTGCCTTTCACCTGAGCGGCCCCGGTATTGGCCGGTTTCGGCACCGCGCCATTGTCAGACGCCAGCCGCGTTTCCAGTTCGGCGATCCGGGCCTTGAGTGCCGCCCGGTCCGCTTCGGATTCCCGGTAGGCGGCGATCATTACTGGCAGACGCGCCGCTTTGACGGCCGTCTCGTGCAAGGCCCGTGGCGTGGCGCGGATGGCGTCAGCGGTGGCCTTGCCTGGCTTTGGCCCCACCACCATGGCGGACAGCTTGTCGGACTCAGCCTGGAGTTGCTGGCGAAGTTCCGGCTTGCCCTTCAGGATGCCGGCAATCACCGCGTCATCGCCTTCCGCCGCATCATCTGGCACATCAGCCGCGCTGGCAATGGCCCGTCGGTAGGCTTCATGGCGGGCGGCCTGGTCATTCGTCCAGTTGGGTTCGTTTTTTGCCTTGATGGCATTCAGCAGGCCCTGCGCTTCCGCAGCTTCGCGAAGATGGGGCACCGCGCCTTTCAAGTCACGGATCACCGCCCGCGCTTCCTCCATCGGCACCGTCACGCCCATCTTTGCCAATCCTCCCACCAGCTCCTGCGCATGGATGGCATCCGGCGTCATCCCGGTGGCCAGTTCCCGGATTACGGTGCCAAACAGCGCCCGGTTGCTGGCTATCAATTCCACCGAACGGGCATCATCACCCAGACTGGTAGCCGCGCTATTGACGGCAGAATTCAGGACATCGGTCGCCTTGGCAAGCTTGGCCAGCACCGGCTGCGCCTCCGGATCCACCCCAATGGAATACGGCGTCTCGTAATCCTCAATCACCCGCCGTTCCAGTTCCGCCGTCCGGGCCTCATGCTTGGCTTTCAGAGCTTCCGCCGCCGACAGTTTTTCCTCCCAGCTCCTGTTAATGGATTCCACGTCCACTGACTTGCTGGCAGCTTCCGCCAGCTTGGCTTCATACTCCGTCCGCAGGGCCGCCAGCGCTTCATCACGTTCGCGGTCTTTTTCGAGCTTCAGGGCCTTGAAACGCCCCGGCGGATCAGACTTGGGGGCATCCTCTTTCGCCTCCGGCTTGGTGGCATCAGGCTTCGGCGCATCCGGCACCTTGTCCGGGACCACGGCAGCAGCCGGCGTAATTGGCATGGGTTCAAGCGCGCCATCAGGGTGCAGCGCCATAGCCTCATTCAAAGCGGCTTCCAGAGAAAAGCCGGAGGATAAGGATTCGACAGGGGATTCTTCAATTTCAACGGACATGGAAATTAGGTTTCAGGTTGTGGGTTGCGGACAGCCTTGTAGGCGTGCTCGCCATCCGTCAGGTAGTAGTCAAAGCCGTCGTCGCCATTGCGCACCGGCTGGCCTGACAGGTTGCAGGCTACGATCTTGGTTCCCGGCGGCAGGGTTGGCGCTTCAACATAGTAAGGTTTGATCTTCCAGATTTTGCCGTCATTCAGGAAACCCTTGCTCAGGGACTCAGGCGGCCGGCTTTCGAGATGGCCATACTCATCAAGGTATTTCTCCTGGATGGCACCCATGCGCCAGCCTCCCGTGGGGGCGATGGCGACAACCTCAGCCTCCCAATCCTCCTGGCGGGCTTTTTGAATGTCCTCCGGAATGTAGAGGCTGCCCACTTTCTCATCGGCGCGGGCCTTGCGGATGACAGTCCGGCCGTTGATGGGAACAATCGGGCAGGTGTATTGATAGTAGAGAGGGGAATAGACGGTGTCCATGGTCTGGTTATTTTAGGATGCAGAGGATGTCACATTCCGGCACAATGTAGTTTCCTTCATTTCCCAGCGGCGTTCCCTGGTATTTCGCCAGCATCACGATGTCACCCACGGCGACGGCGAAATCCTTGCCGCCTTTGCCCAAAGCGATGACCTGAGCGCGCTGTTCCTGTTCAGCGGCTTGATCCGGCAGGTGAAGCCCGCCCGCAGTTTGTTTGGGCGGTGTCGCCCGTTTCACCAGCACGCGCTGGCCCAGTGGTTGGAGTGGTGGAATCATTGGAGGATGATTATTGGTTATGTTGGTTGATGGAAAAGTTTCAGGTCTGGACGACTTTGGCCCCGTTGTTGGTCACCCATTTTTTGCCGACGCCTTCAAAGGTCGCGCCATTCAGCCGCACCGTGGTATCGCCCGCCGCATTGATGCCGGTTTCACAGCCGACAAAGCGAATGCCGCGCAGCCATGCCGTGACCTTCCTCATGCCGTAGCTCACCTTCTGAATCCGGATGCCGGTGATTCCGCCAACGATCATGCAATCCTTGATGGTTGAATCCTGCGCATTGTTCCACTGGATGGACTTGTCGCCCTTGGCGTCATTCCAGAATTCGCAATCGTAGATGCAATTGGCCGTGCTCGCAGTGCCTACCGTGGAAATAGCATCCTCGCCAATCCTGATGAACTTCAACTGGCGGAAATTGCAGTTGGACGCCCGGACCACGATCCCGCCCGGCACATCGGAAACCCAGCCATTCCGCAGCGTGATGCCATTCACCGACAGTTCAATGCTGCGGGAGTTTTCATCATTCCGGTCGCTCGGGTGCGTGATGCGGGAGCCGTCCAGCACCGCGCCGCCGAGGTCGATGGTGTAGCCGTTGATAACAACAGAGGAAGCCCCGCGCAAAGCCTTGCGGATATTCTCAAAGGAATCCCAGCGGATATTGCCATCATGCAGCAGGATTCGCGGTGCATCAGCAGGCGGCTTAGGGGCAACCGGCAATGTAGGACGGCCCCGGAATAGGGACTTCAAGGTATCAATCAAACTCATCGGAGGAGGTGGTCTTGGGTTTGGGTTCGGGAGCGGTGGCCTCATTCAGGGCGATGGCATCAGATAGCTGGCGGCTGGCCTGTTTGCCGGATTGCTCTTTGTCCAACCGGCTATTGCTGGCAATCACGCTATGTTGTTGCAGAGCCAGCATATCGGCATCGCGCTCTTCGCGGTGCATTTGAGTGCGGACCCAGCGCTCCTGTGCCGTCTGGTCTTTCTCGCGCTTCCGAGCCTGCTCATCCTGCGCCAGTTGCAGTTTGGCCGCGTCCACGGGGTCAATCGGCGGCTGGCCTTGATCGAAGACGGGCAGTCCACTGGCCGTAGCTTGCAGGGCCTTGATGCGCTGGATGCTGGCCTGCTTCGCCTTATCAATCGGGATCCTCATCACATCCGCAATGGCATGGGCAAGAGCTGCATCCCAGCAGCGCATATCATTCTTGCTCCACCCGCCGTCCTGTTGATAGCCGGCCAGTGCGCCTTCCAGCAGGGTCATTTGCACAGCCGTGTGGATAAAGGGATTGTCGTCGGCTTGCGGAGTGAGCTGCACGCCGGCCGCCAGAATGCTGGCCATCTGCATCTGGGCATTGTGCACGTCCATCCCTTCCGGCGCTTTCGGTCCACCAGGGATTCCACCCAGCAGGGCCGCCGCCTTCTGCACATCGCCGCCCGCCACCAGGACCGCCTTTTCAAACACGGCCCGCGCTACTGCTTCCGGCCCGGTCATTTGAGCCAGCGCAATGTTGGCATCCGCCCGCGCCATCGCTACGGCCATATCACCATGGCCCGGCAGGCGGCGGGCGCTTACGCTCACGCCATCCTTAAAGTCTTTTGCAGCCATCTCAAACCCTGCCGCTTTCAGTTCTTTGAAAAACATCTCGCGGAATTCCCACGCCTGATCCGCCTTCACCAACACCGCATCGAAAATCAGGTAGCCAATCGTGTCGGCCACTGGATCAAGGCAATCCCCCCACTCGCTTTCCGTGATGGTCTTGGCAGCCACCCGGTCATTCATCCGCTCCAGCACTTGGTCTTTGAAATTCTCCTCCCGTGGCGAGTCCGTATGCCCAGTGTCCACCGCCGCATGATCCGCCGCATAGCCGGAAAGCAGACCAACGAACTGCATCATGCCGGACAGCGGCTTGTCCCCGAACCGGCGCTCGATGAAATCAATGCCCTCCGGAATCACATCCTGATCCCGCAGCGGATTACTGGCCAGATCATCCAGCGCCCGCTTGCTGGCACCCGAATTTTTGAACAGCGTCATATTCTCCACCTCGATCCGCCGCAGCATGCTATTCAGCATTTTCTGAATCCGGATGTCAGCCGCGTATTGGATTTCACCCTCACCCTTGATCCGGCCCAGCGTTGGCTCTCCTCCAAATTGCTCTCCGATGGTAAACAGCCAGCAGCATTCGCTGACGGAAGCAAAGCACTTCTCCTTCCGGTAGATCATCCCTTCCGCAGCGTCTGGCCCTTCCTTTTTTTTCGATGACACCTTGCCGGAATCATCTGTCACAATGGAAAGATCCACTCCATGCCGGGCCACACAGTAGACGCTGACGGGCCGCTCGCTTGGTGGCCCCGATAAGTCCTTCTCAAAATACCAGAAGCAGGGAATCACCGTATCCAAGGCCCGCCTGCCGTATTCAGTCAGGCGTAGAGTGGCATCAAAGACCTCCCATGGCTCCGTTGCCAGTGGCCAGTTCAGTGGAGTCTGCTCCGGGCTGTGCCGCTTGACGATGGCCTTCAGTAGGGATTCGGCCTGCGATTTGATCCCTTCGTCCTTGGAGTCTTTGGCGATCCGGAATAGTTCCGCCGCCTTTACCGTGCTGGCGAAGGCCCATTCACCCAGGCTGTCATCCTTGGTGGCCGCGATGGCGTCAGGGTGCGCCAGCAATCGCCCTCGCTCTGGCACCAATTGAGTCTTCATCTTCCGCCACATCACCCCGCGACCGGTCAGGATGGCGTCCTCCACATTCGCCCGGTAGTGCGGCGTCATCCGTCCATCCGAGCGGATGATTTTGGATAGCGCTTCGTTGCAAGCCAGTTCCAATCCCGGCATGGCCTTCAACTCAGGCTTGGTCAGTTTGACATCGAAAATGCCCAGCTTGCCAAAATACGGTTGCCGGCGCTCGCGGCTGATCTTGAGCAGGCGGCTCCGGGCCACGTTGAAATTGGCATAGTGCGCCATGTCCACGCCCGTCTTTGGATCCGTGAACACTTGCAGGTAGCCGCCGTTGAAGTGGCGGAGCAGTTCCGCATACCGGCGGTCCGCATGGTAGGACAGGGTGCGCCACTGGTCGATCCGTGTCAGGATACTCTGCACCTTCAGGAGCAGTTCCTTTTCAGCCGCTTCATGGGCGGGGCCTTCGTCAGTTTCGGGATCTTCCATGCAATGCCTGTCCGGTCAGTAAATGCAAATCGCTTGCAATAGGCAAAAGTCAAGCGACAGGTCCGCTTAGTATGGCCTGCCCCGGAAATCCCTGCACACCCGCCCCGACAACCGGGAGCTGGACCTTCACCGCCAACCCATCCGCCAACCGCTTCTGCGATGACCGGCTGATTGGACTGGCCGGCTCTGATGCATCGGTCGGCACCAACCTTGTAGCCGTGGATCCAATCACCGGCTGCCTGACCCGCCCGGAAGGCCCGAAAGGAGTTTGGCAACACGATCCTGATGGATGCCAGCCAGATTTTGCCGGGCCACTGAATAACCCGGAATTCGCCAATCTCGCCGGCGTGGATGCCACCAAGCGTCACCGGCTTCCCCTGTTGGAATCAGCCTGCGGGGAAACCGTTTCCGAAATCGTCAGCGGCGATGTCTTTCCCGGCAACCTTGGCCTGCCCGCCATGCTACGGGATGAGTGTTGCGCCGGGGGAACGCAGTGGGCCGTGATGGCGCCGGAATTTTTGATCAATGGCCGGCAGTCGAACGCTGGACCCTGTGTCTCCCCGCGCATTCTCGGATATGTCCCCTACGAGAGGACTATTTGCGAGGGCAGGACGGTCACCGAATACCGCTGGTTCAGCATGGATAAATGGCAGCAGGCCGAAGTCCCTGATGTGATTGATGCCGATGTGCTGGAGCCGGAATCCGGACAAACTCAGAATATCTGGCTGGCGGGATGGCGTCACGAAACCTGTGCGGGAGGAGGATCCGTGAAGCAGGCGGTGAAAATGGGATGGTCAAAATTAGTGACGCTTATCACGAAGATCATTGACGCCAACCCTGCGTTCCAGACCGTTGCGCGGGTGATGATGCATTCAAACTACAGCCCTGATTCGGGCAGCTTTTCACCTTCAAGCGTCAACTACAATCTGACGGGAGTTACCGGATATAATGCCAAGTATACCGCTGCGCTGGTTTACATTCAAATCGGAGCATACACATATTCAAAAAGCTATGAGCTTTTCGTCATGGTGAACGGAGTGGAATATTCCCGCATCAAATTGAGCAATAACGGAGGCGATGGCGCGGGTAGTGACACATCCTCGTGCCAGATTATTGTCCCTATTCCCAACACGAAGATCCTGCAATTGCAGTGCAGTCAAAATATTGTCACGGCAGGAACACAGGGATCTACTGCTATTGAGATCAGTCTGGATGGTTTCCTGAAATGAGCACGCCCACCTTCCCCCTTGGCTTTGCGTCCGGCGGGGCGCGGGGGGAGTTGCATCCATTTTTGCTGAACGATTCCAGCTTTCAGAAGGCCACCAACGTCCGCCTGCACAAACGCATGGCCCGCACTGCCCACGGCTGGGAAGGCGTGCCCATCACCGGCAAGGAAGAGGATCTGATTCTCTGGCGCCGGGGAAATACCCAGGGCGCATGGTATTTCAATCCGGCATCCGGCCAGTCCGCTATCCGGTTTGCTGAGGAATCCGCCCAGATCCTGCATTCCGTCGCCGGTCAACTCTTTCGCCTCCGCCCCACCCAGCTAAACAACCGGCTTGCCCTGGTATTGGAGGATGCCAGTGGCGGCCTCCGTTCCTCGCCAACGGTGCAACTGGCATGGGGGGAGGGGGCGGAATACTTTTTTGTCAAAACGGACGGCATCGGCAAGACCATGATCCTCGATGGTCGCACCGGAACCACGAAGTGGAGCGCCGGTTATTCCATCACGGACAAGGACGCCAGCGAGTTGCCTCACAATGCCGGCCCGGTCCGCTACCTGCACGGGAGGATTCACATCGGCGTCCGCATGAACGGCATGAACGCCATCATTGTAGGCGATCCCGTGCACCGCACCAACTATGCGGATGCTTCCAACGTGTTGGCCACCACAGAGCAGGTCTACCTGAATACCGGCCTGTTCCTTGCCCCGCCTTCCGGCGCCGGTCCCGTGCTGTCTCTGGAAATCCTGCCGCTCCAGGATGAAGCGCACGGCCACGGGGAAATGGTCGCCTTCTGCCCGACCCCCGGCATGACATGGACGGCGAACACGAATGTCTGGCCGCGCTCAAATTGGGGCACGCAGGTGATTTCCAAGCACGCCATCCTGAATGCCGCCGCCGCCGGGCCATTCGCTTCATGCCATTGGGATGGGGACATCGCTTTCCGCAGCCGCAAGGGAATCCAATCCCTCCGCAGCGCACGGGCAGAGCGGAATTCGCCGGGAAGTCCCTACCATGATCTTGCTGGCCCGGTCCGCTACGTGATGGCTGGCGACTTTGAGGAATTCCTTCGCTTTGCCAGCATGGCCCGGCACGAGAAAAAACAACGCATCTTTTGCACCGTGCGGAACTTCTGCCGTGGCATTCACCGCTGGCACAAAGGCTTCGTCACCGCCTGTCAGGATCCGGAGCAGGGAGTTTCGCCCGCCGGCATGGACCTTGGCGCATGGGAAGGCTTGCGCTGCCTGCCACCGGAGGCGGGCGGGCCGGTCCAATTTGTCAGCGGTATCTTTTCAGGCCGTGAAGAGTTGTTTGCCATTTGCTGGAACCATCACCAGCAACGGCATTCCATCTGGCGCTACCGTCCGGACCTTGAGCACGACCGGCTGGAAGATGGCACCGCGCACCCCATCCAGTCCCGCATCCTCACCCGGCAGATTGCAGGCTCGATGCTGCAGGAACCCCATGGCGATTTCCTTCACCTGATGGCCGAGGATGTCATCGGGGATTTCACCTGGGAAGTGCTTTGGCGTCTCACGGGAGGCGAGTGGAAGCGCATCGGTGCCCGCCATGAACCGGCTTGCGATGGCCACCCCGAAGACGGCCCGCGCTCCGTTGGGCAATTCCCCACCGTGCCCGTTGGCCGGCGGATTGAATTCCTCATCCGTTGGCAAGGGGCCGCCTCTGTGATGCTCCACTACGGGGCCAAGCCTACCTCACCACTGGCAGAGTCCACCAACATCAAGGGCACCAGGGGATGCGCCAGCACTGATGACGATTTCGAATACAACGCCGGCTCGGATTGGGCCGCACAAATCATAGAGCAATGTCAACCCCGCACCTAGCAGACTCCGGAGGAAATACCTTCGGCACCACCTTTGACCTTCTTATCCGGCCCAATGTCTCTGACGACATGCGCTGCAACGACTTTTTGCGGCAAGTCGCTGAATCCATCGTCGTGGCCTTCCCGCAGTCCAGTCAGCAGGCGATTGAAGATAGCATTGTCGCCGCCATTGCTGATGCGGATGGCCGGTTCGCCAGCCTCAACCTGAACAAGGTTTCCACCGACACGCTAAACACCGCTGAAATCGGCACGGATGGCGGGATCTATGTGGGCCGGCGCTTTGTCTCCGCCTCCGCCAGCACCGCCGCAGGATCAGCTGGGACTGCCAATCTGGCCATTCCGTTCGGGGATACCAACTATGTGGTTACCGTGGAGCCGTCCGCAGACCCCGGAGCCTTCCGATGGTGGATCATTTCCAAGACCGCCAGCAATCTGTCCATTGGGTTCAATGCGGCAAACGCCGTCACGCTTAACATTTACGCAAAGGGATGATGTTTATTATGAGTGCCATGCTGACAAAACAACAAAAGGCAGCCAAAAGAGCTAAGGCTCAAAAAGCAGCTGAACTAAGGGAGTTAAAAAAGCAGGTGCAAAAACGCGCCCAAAAACAGGAAAGAATAATGGCCGACCCTGAAATGCGCGCCGAAATCTCAAGGCGCTCAATGGCGATTCAAGGGGCTGAATTAAAAGCATATCCAAAAAGACTGGATCATTACTGTGTTGATTAACGCCAATCATTTGCAATAGTCAGCCATGAATCAAACCACCGTCGAACGCGTCATCGGATGGCTGGCAGATGCCACCGGAAAGGATGCCACGTGCGACCGTGAAAAGCTGGTGGAGCTGATGAACGACATCCGGCAACTGGCCTATGCCAACAAGCAGGTGCTGGAACATGCCAAGCCCGCCTTCATCTGCGTGCCGGTCCAATGTTTCTGCCCGGCCTGCGATCCGGGTTATTGTGGCTGTCAGGCGGCGGCGGGTGATTCATGGCCCGGCATCACCCTGCCCTCGTGGATGCTGCAACCCACCGTCATCTTCCGCCAAGGCTTGGCCCTGCCCTACGTCACCCGCTGGACCTCCTACGCGCCGGTGCCCGGCCATCCCCGCGAAGACTACACCTTCCAGGACATGGGGGACACCTACGTGCTGGAGCGGGATCCTGGATGCTCTGAGCCGTTCCTGTTGGAATTCATGGGCACCGCTTGCGGCACCGGTCAGAAGGTCACCATTTCCTATTTGGATGATCTCAAAAAGCCGGTCACGGAATCCATCGGCCTGAAGTCCGGCGTGTGGTCCACAGCCAGCCACAAGGTCACCGCCATCATGCCCGCGGGCGTCCGCCTCCCGCTGAACCTGAAAGCTCCCATCAAAGTCCGGGCCAATGGCGTGGACGTGGCCCAGTGGGATCCGGGCATTGATGTCCCCGCCTTCCGCCGTGTCCGACTCACCGGCTCCTGTGCTTGCGGGAATGGCCAGACCATCGCCGTCAAAGGCATCCGCCGCTTCTCCCGCCTCTGGGATGACCATGACATTGTGGAGCACGACAACCGGCTCGCATGGTCAGCCGGCGCTCACTTCATCGCCAGCGTGGACCAATCAAAAATGGACCAGGCGGAAATCGCCAACGCTATGTTCAAGCGCAACCTCTTCGACAGTTTCATTGCCAGCGAATCAGACGCGGAAGATACCGGCCACCGCCGCCGCGTTCCCATGGCCATGACGTTCAACGCCCCCAACCCTTACAGAATCTGATGGAACCGCCCTGCCTGCCATCCCCGCCCATTGATCCCATGGAACTCCTCGGGAGGGATTATCCGTCATTCCATGCGGCAGTCGATGCCGTGGAAGCCGCGCTGAATACCCTGCCTCAATCATGCCTTCCGCCAGTCCACGCCTTGACATCCGGCCTTTATTCCCGCCGTCTCTTTATGCCAGCCGGTTCTGTCATCGTCAGCAAGATCCACCGCCGCCAGCATCAATATGTGGCCCTGTCCGGAGTGGCTACTGTTCTGACGGCAGATGGTGCATCCCGTGTCACGGCTGGCCAGAGTGGCATCACGGAACCCGGAACCCGGCGACTGCTTTTTATCCATGAAGACAGCGAGTGGATGACCTTTCACCCGACCGATCAAACCGATATCGAATCCATAGAGAATGACCTGATCATCCCCCGGCATCTCCTAGAGGAAACCTTAACACAATTATTGCCATGACCTGGGTAGCCACTGCCGTCAGCGTAGCAGGCACCGCCTATGGTGCCTACTCTCAAAACAAAGCTCAACAGGATGCCAAGTCGGCCCAGAGTCAGGCCATGGCCGCCGCCGGCCGGATTCCCGACATTGCAGCATACCAGCCGGTCAAATTGAAGCCCACCAATTTCCAAGGCGTGCAAAAAGATACGCTGGATGGAAACTATAACATGATGAGCCTGATTCAGCAGCTCATGCAGGGCAATGCCGGAATCAACCGGGCCACCAGCATGGACCGCGCCAACGGGTTCGATCCGTCCCTGTGGGGGAATGTTGGGACATCATCCAAGGTTGCTCAGGATTGGCTGAATGGAAAAGCCTCATGGAGTGACAGCACTGAAACTGTCGCTCAATCCACCGGCCTGAATGGCAGCGTAGGCACTCCTGGAACCGGGCAAGCACTCACCGCCCGCGACCTTGGACTGATGGACATGGACCTCCGGGCGCGTGGCGCTCAACTCAACGGGCAGGCTATTTCCCAGGCGGATGCTCTCGATCCCCGCGCCAACTACGGATCACCTCAGGACTGGCAGCTTACCCCGCGTGAAACGGTCCCGTGGAAGATGAGCGAGAATTTGCAGCTGTCCAAAATGGCCATGGATCAGGCGGAGAATGTTTACACGGCTGAACAGAATGGCTACAATCTGGCCGCTGGAATGAACCCGGCTGCAACCGCAGGGCTTGCCTTTGCAGGGCAGGCAAACAAAGGCGTTGATTGGAGCCAGATCATTTCCGGCCTTGGAAGTGCGTATAACACTTACAAAGGATCATCCGGGCTGAATACGGGCGGCACTTACAATTCCTATTCTGCCGCGAAATCTGCCGCTCCTTATGCTGCCGGATATTCATCAAGCGCCAGCGGCTACACCCCGAAAGCCCAGGTCGTAACTTAACAATTCCATGTCCCTTCCCTACATCCCATATGCAGGACCGAGGTTCTCGGACTTGATTGGCATTGCTTCCTCCAATCTGGATGCCCAGCTTGCCCGTGAAAAAATGATGATTGATGATGCCCGTGCCCGTCAGGTGGCCGCCATGGAAGAGCGGAACCGGGAACGCCAGCACCAGCAGCAGATGGCGCAGTTTGGATTGAACGAAATGAAGTTCAACTACGAGAAGCAGCAGGATGAGGTGGGCGGACTGAAGTATCAGGAAACCATGGCCCGCATCGGGCAATACAACGCAGGCGCCAGCGAGAATCAGGCGCAGGCGGACTACTACAAACGCCGCGCCGAAAACCCCGAAGCCTTCCGCTCGCCTGGTGCCGCCGCCCGCCCCCGTGTCATCCCTCTCACAGCCGGCCAGATCAAAGCCAATGCGGACGCTGCCGCGCTCGGGCAAAAACATCTCCCCTACAAGGTGACCGTGGTGAATCCCGGCACCGGCGGCTATGGGAGCGCCTACATAAATGCCAACGTCAATGATCCCAACGACCCTGCCTTGCGCGACCTGCAGACCAGCATCGCGGAGCAGTCGCCGGATGGGAATCCCTACACCGTTGGACCAGTCGCCAATGATCCTGCCGCCTGGGAATTGCCGCATGACAGCCAAGGCACCAATGACAACAGCCTGCTTGATCCCAGCCTTATTCCGCCGGCCAATCCCGGACCGCCAAATTTTGGCCCGCAAACCCCTGCCCCGACTTTCCAGCCCGGCGATGTCGTCCCGATTGATCCAGCCACGCCAGCCGGTCAAGGCGCGTTGCCCATGGACCCCGCCAGCGTGCAACGCCGCCAGGCCATGGAATACGAGCGGATCACAAAACAGGCCGCCGTCAGCGCTGCTTTGAGCCGGCAGAAAGCAGACGCCGCCGCTGCACTGGCCATTGATCCAAAAGACCAGGTAGCCCTCGCGCAAAAAGCCGCCGCCGATGAGGAATTGAAGAAGCTGTTTACCCCGCCTCCCAAGGCGACCGTTGTATCCGGTTCTCCTGTCGCATCAAACCCGCCCGGCTATGGTGTGCTCAAACCCAATACTCCCGCCGTGCCTGCAGCACCTCCGGAATTTAATCCGGCTGAGGTTCCATCGCTGCGTGAACGGAACGCTCAAAATGCCAATGCTGGAATCAACGCGCAGTGGGATTCATTTAAAGGAAACGTCCTGTCGGAACTTCCGAAAGCTTTCAATCGCCCTGAGCTGGCCATGGTCATGAAGTCCATCAAGCAGGGGGAAGAGGACGAGCTGGCCGCAGAGTTAGCCGCCCGTGGAAGTAGCCTGGTTGAAGTCAAAAAGACAGACGGCGATACTCCCATCGGCAGCGGAGGCTTCATGATGGGAGCGGCGGCAGCAAAACCAGCAGAAAAGGCCGTCTTCAAGAAGCTGAAAGCCCCGAACGGGGAAATGGTAAGCGGATTCGAGGTGCTCAAGATGACACTCCCTCTGGATGACAACGCTGGCGCAAAAGGGCCGAGTGATGCCGCAACCAGCTACATCGACCAGCGGGAAAAAGCCCCGAAAAAACCATGACTTGGGAAGAATTTCGCAGCGGGCCCGGCTTCTCTGATCTGTCGCCTACGGATCAGACGGCCGTGCGGGCACACTGGCTGGATACTTACGTTATTCCTGACATGAAGAAAGATGGGTTTGCGGAGGGCGATATTCAAGCAGCCCGTCAAAAGGCGTTATCGTCCTACGACAACGGCCAAGGCTACATTACCAGCTTTGCCAGTTCCGTGGGCCGTGGGGTAGCAGGCGCTGGCACCGGAATCATTGGCGGACTTGGAGCCATCACCGGCAACGAGGAATTGCGGCAGACTGCCAATGAAATGGACGCCAGCATCGCGGAATCCCTGCCGGTCAATCCGTCTTTGAAATATACCAACCTTGCCGGGAATGCCATCGGTCAGGCCGGAACCATGCTGGCCACTGGTGGAGTTGCTGGATTTGCAGGAAAAGCCCTGGGTGGAATCCGTGCTGGCACCATGGCCGCATCAGCCGGCGTGCTGACACAGGGCGGTATTTCCGAAGCCCGCGGGGCCGCCGATGAAGCGGACCAATATGGCATAACTGGCGACGCCCGCGCCCTCAAAATCGCCAGCGGTATCCTCACAGGCGTTGGGACTGAATTTATTCCCTTTGGCCTGGGGGCGGAACTGCGCGGCGTCAACACGCTGTTGGGAGCCGGGGAAAGAGTTGTCGGCAAACGCGCTGGCCATATCATCATCCTTGCCAGTGAGCCGGTTGAGGAAGTGATTGGCCAGATTGGCAACAACGCCGCCACCGCCGCCCTTGCCCCTGCCGGCACGGAAACCCCCGGCCTGATGACAGGCACCGGGGATGCCGCTTTCGGCGGACTGGCGGGCGGCGCTACCTTCGCGGGGTTCAACGCCGCCGCTGGTGCCAACCGTCCCGCGCCCGGCGCTCCTCCCGTCGCCAGCCCATCTACTGACGGCCTGCCGCCGCCTGCCGGATTTACCCAGGATCCCACTGCGCCGGTTGCTCCAGGGATTCCAGGCCGTGCCAGTGTCGTCAATCCAGCCACTCCCACAGAACGGCCAGGCATTACAGATGCCGAGCTGGCCGCGATGGAGGCTGCCCCTCCCGCCGCTGTTCCAGCTGCCGAGCAATCCCCAGCAGTTCCCGCGCCTGTCCCTGTCCCTCAAGACCGCATCAACATCACGGCTGCCGCCATCGCCACATCTCCAACTCCGGAAGTGGAAGCCGCCGTCATCGAAACCGCCAAAATCGCCGCCGACCTCAATGCTCAGAAAACTACCACGCCTCCTGTCGAAGTTCCTGCCATTCCAGCACCGGCCCCGCCTGCCGGAATCCCCATGGCAGAGAGCCAGCCGCCTGCACCGGAAATTGCACCCGCCGCTGAACAAGCGCCTCCCGCTATTCTAAATCCTGCCCCCGGCCCAGCGCATGCTGTCACTGACCCAAGAAAGGCTGCGAGTTTTGGGAAATTGACGGGTAAAGAAATCCGGGTAGGTGATAAAATTGTAAATACAGGAACAACAGATCCACGTAAAGGTTTAAAAGCCGTTGTTACTTCAGCACTGGACTCCAGAGACAATATCACTATTCAGTATGAAAACGGTGAAACTGGAAGCTTTTACCCCGGACTTGCCGCATTTGAGTGGCAGGACTATAAGGGGCCAGTAAAAACAAAATTAAACAGGGTTATTGACTACGTTCAAAAAATTGCTTCAGGCTCAGGTATAACAGAAAAGGAATTTTTTGCCCTTCTTGATTATCGCCGGCGTGTTAATAATGGTGAAAAACAAAGCACCAATGATGACCTTCAATTTAGTGGATTTGGTGGGTTAACTAGCAAAATTTCAGAAGAAATCAGAAAAAGGCTCCCAGGTTTGGAAGGTGAAAAATTACTCAATGAATGGCAGAAAGAATACACCAGTCTTAAAGGGCCAACTATTGAAGAGGCTCTCAATAATTCTACCTCACCTATTCCTACCCCGCCTGCCGCAGTCCCCGCTGCCGGAATCCCCGTGGCAGAGAGCCAGCCGCCTGCACCGGAAATTGCACCCGCCGCTGAAATAAGCCCGCCTCCTGTAGTTCAAAAGCCGAAACCGAAAAGCCGCCGCTTTGAAGCGGACCCCGGAACCTATCCGTTGGTCACGGCCATTGTTGAGGCTGGCATTTCTCCGCGCAATCCTGCGGCGGAACTGGCCAGAGCACGCGCCAATCGCCGTGAAAACCTGACGCCAAAGCAGCAAACGCTCCTGCAACGGAATGGTGGATACAACGATGTCCCGACGGTGAAAGAGTTTGCCGGACGCCCCCGCGCCCAAGACGCCATTCGCAAGATGCTACGCAACGGGAGTCAGAACACTCCAGATGTTGCTGTGCAGCAGGCTGCTGAATTTGCTGGCCGTGATCCCCAGGAATTCTACGGGAACACCGCTTGGCAGGAAATCAGGGAGGAACTGATGAAACTGGACGACGATGTCGCCGCTGCCAGTAAAGAAGATGAGCGGATGAACGCCATGGAAAAGCAAGCCGTGGAATTCTACGCCGCCATTGGTGAGGGGAAATACCAGGTCGATGTGACCACCATGGAGCCTGGGGATACCCTTATCATTGAAGGCGAAAACGTAACGGTCAAAAAGGTAAACCGGGATAAAAACGGAGACATCCAAAGTGTGGAATTGCAGGACGGCACCAAGTTTGGCCGTCAGGAAATCGACGCCACCACCGCCCTGTTTGTTGAGGAATTCCAGGAAGATCCAACCGACCAAACGCCAGATGTCCAGATCGATCAAGCAACCCTACCGCCAGAGCCGGGCCGTGGACCGGACGTGCCGGAATCACGGAACATGCCCATGGTGCAAGCGGAACCGGGAGCACAAGGTGAAGAGGCTGGAACTGCGGCACCCGCACCCACCGCTACCGCACCCATCCCGGCCCGCCCGGTAGACGTTGAATATCAGAAAATTCTTAA
>RFSU01000190.1 GCA_009923795.1 Sphingomonadaceae bacterium | reverse complement strand
ACAGGCAATCGTCACCAGCAAACCAAACCCGGCACAAAATGTTTCCAAGGGGGAGGGGGCAAGTTACGTCCCAAACGCAATTCATCTGGTCCGCACTGCGCAGCAGATGCAGTTGCAACTCTCCCAAATGGCGGATCAGAAAGCTTCGATCTTGATGGGAGCGACGTTCGTTTCCTTCACCATTGCCGTCGGCCAAGTGTCGTCTGGCGGCATCTCTCCAGCTCTGCTCATCCTTGCGACCTTTGCATTTCTGGCCGCTGTCTTGGCGATGATGGTTGTCATGCCCCGCGTTGGGACTCTGCCGCCAGAGCTGGTTGACGGAAGCCTTATGTTTTTTGGGGCCTTCTCTCAAATCCCCCAAGAGGATTTTGTTGATAAAGTAAAAAATCGGCTGGTGTCGGATGATTTAATTTACACAACGATGATCCGGGATATCCACCAAAATGGTGCTGTTTTGGCCAGCCGGAAATATAAGTTTCTCGGCTATGCCTATCGCACTTTCCTCACAGGCCTCGTTCTGACCTTTCTTGCATTTTTCTTGCAGGAAACCTCTGCATTTTTAGGGTAAGGAGATGTTTTTTTGAGAGCCATTGGTTATGCCAGAGAAGAATTGCGGCAAGCGATGGCGACCCCACCGCGGTCATGGAGAGGCTAAGACGTGATTATTGGTCGGGCTAGCCTGCCAATAAACAACAATATTGGTTCATTTTCATACGCTTATATTTCGGCCTGATGCGTCTTCCGGCTCGACATAAGGTCCGTGTAATCTATTCATCCATCCATGATTGCAGAATTTGGTATGGCGGCCCTTTGGATCGCAGCGGCGTTGGCTCTCCTCCAATTCGCCTTTGGCACTTTGTCTCTTCGGGGCCGAGGCGTTCACTATTCGAACGCGGTCGCGCCAATTGCTGTCGCGCAGGCAGCTTTATGCGGCATTGCTTTCTTGAGCCTCGTCGCAGTTTTCATGCGATCCGATATGTCGGTGTTGTTGGTGGCCACGAACAGCCACTCGGCCAAGCCATGGCTCTATAAATTTGCAGGTACTTGGGGAAATCACGAAGGCTCCATGTTGCTGTGGGTCGCCATCCTGGGCGTTGCAGGTGCGACTGTTGCCTTGTTTGAACGGTCCTTGCGGGCCGACACCAAGATTGCAACTCTCACCGCACAAGCCGCCATTGCCCTTGGCTTTTATGTTTTCCTGCTGTTTGCTTCAAATCCGTTTGCTCGGATTGCGGGGGTTATAGAAGGGCAGGGTCTCAACCCCTTGTTGCAGGATCCCGGGCTGGCCTTCCATCCGCCGACGCTTTACATTGGCTATGTCGGCATGTCGGCAGCCTTTAGTTTTGCAATTGGGGCTTTGATCACGCGCGACGTTACCCCCAATTTTGCGCGGGCGATGCGGCCTTGGATTTTGGGGGCTTGGATTTTTCTGACGATTGGCATCACGGCTGGCAGCTATTGGGCCTATTATGAGTTGGGCTGGGGCGGCTGGTGGTTTTGGGATCCAGTCGAGAATGCCTCTCTCATGCCTTGGTTGGCGGCCACAGCGTTGCTCCATTCGGTGACTGTCCTTGCGACCCGCGATGCTTTGCGAACTTGGACGATCATGCTCTCTTGCGTCGCTTTCTCTATGTCGATGGTTGGAACATTTCTCGTCCGCTCGGGCATTTTGACGAGCGTGCATAGCTTTGCCGTCGACCCAAAACGCGGGATATTCATTCTGGCGCTTTTGGCGATCTATATTTGCGGCGCGCTCATCCTATTCGCCTTGCGCGTGGGGACGGTTGCTGAGGGCAAAAGATTTGAGTCCGTGAGCCGAGAAGGCCTTTTGGTCATCAACAACTTATTGCTTTCGGTCATTCTGGTCGTGGTGATGGTTGGGACGCTTTACCCCTTGGTTCTGGAAGCCTTTACGGGGCAAAAGATTTCTGTCGGTGCGCCTTTTTACAATTCCACAGCAGGCCCACTAGCGCTTGCTCTCGTTGGTTTCATGGCCGCCGGGCCATTGCTGCGCTGGCGCCATGATGAAGTCCGCCAGCTTTTCCAGCGCCTTGCGGTGCCAATTGGCGTTGCAGCAGCGACACTGATAGGCCTCATTCTCTTTGCTGGAGACGTCCCGCCTTTGCCTTTGCTAGGGCTTGTCGTTGCAGCCGGTGTAGCTGTGGCAAGTCTGGCCCCTCTCTGGAAGCGGAACCTGCGGCGCACTCCGCTGTTCACATGGGGTATGGTATTGGCACATCTCGGGTGTGCGGTCAGCATCGCTGGCATGGCCTCTGACAGTGCCTTTATGAAGGAGTTATTGGTCCCCATGCGGGTTGGAGAGACGCAGAATGTCGGCCCGTTCCGCGTAACATTTGAAGGGATAAAGCAGGTTCCCGGGCCAAATTATGATGCACTGCAGGCGACGTTGCGGGCTGAGAAAACGAACGGCGATGGCTTTATCTTAAAGCCTGCTTTGCATCGCTTTTCGACCCCACCGATGGTCACCAATGAGGCGGGCATACGAACATTTTGGAATGGGCAGCTCTACCTTGTCGTCGGCGATGAACGGCCCGGCAATGTCTGGGTCATGCGCATGTGGTGGAAACCCTTCATTACGCTGATTTGGCTGGGAGGTATCCTGATAGCCTTTGGAGGGACATTGTCGCTGATTGGCCGAGTGCGTCGCGACGGCTTGGGTCGCCGGACCAAGGGCCTCTAATCGCATGACGCGTAAATGGATCTTCTGGCTCCCGCTTATTGTCACCGTCGGGCTGTTCTTTACCTTTTTGATCGCGCTCATTCGGCCATCGGATCGAGCCATCGAATCTCAATTGGTGGGTCAGCAGCTCCCCGCATTTGAAGCACCAGCAGCCATGGCTGACCAGCCGGGCACACGCAGTCAGGACTATGCCGATGGCAAGCCCCGATTACTCAATGTATTCGCCAGTTGGTGCGGGCCATGCGTTGCGGAGATCCCCGTTCTCTTGCAGCTCCAGGCAATGGGCGTGGAGATTAACGGTGTCGCGATTCATGATCGCCCAGAAGATTTGGCCGGTTTCTTTGCGCAGAATGGCAATCCCTATGCTCGCGTTGGCTTAGACCAAGGTGGGCGCGCACAAATGTCCTTTGGGTCGGCAGGGGTCCCAGAGACCTTCATCATCGATGGCCAGGGGCGCGTTGTCGATCAGCATATTGGCGTTATCACCGAAGAAGATATTCCCGATATCCTAGCAAAGCTAAGGGGCTCCTGATGCGCTTCATTCTCGCGGTAGTTCTTTTATGCGTGGCCCAGCCCGTGTTGGCTCAGGATTATGCAGAGGAATCTTTGCCAGATCCCAAACAAGAGGAGCAAGCCATTGCTCTGATGGACACACTGCGATGCGTAGTGTGCCAAGGCCAACCCATTTCTGGAAGCAATGCCGATCTTGCCCGGGACATGCGCAGGCTTGTCCGCGAACGTATTGAAGCGGGCGAAAGTCCAGATGCCGTGCGAAACTGGCTGGTCAATCGCTATGGTCAGTGGATCAGCCTGAAGCCTTCGATGAATGAACAAACAGCGCCCCTATGGATCATCCCATTGCTGGCGCTTGCCGGGGCAGGTGCGCTCTATTCTCGCCGCGCTAAACGAAAGGGACGCTAATGGCTTGGCTGAGTGTTTTTCTGCTTTGTGGCCTTACATTTGGGGGCCTTTGGTGGTCGGGCAGATGTTCGCGCCCTGCGCTCGAGCTGCTCGGAGCGGTCCTGATGCTGGCCTTGGCTGGCTATGCTTGGCAAGGCAGCCCAAATCAGCCCGGTTTTCCGGTGAGTTCTCATAGCAACTAAGCTCGGCGAGTAGGCTGGCCGGCACTTAGGCCGGCCCCCTTATTTCTTCTTTGGCACCCAGTCCGCAAAGGTGGGCTTGTCGCTCACGCGATAGATGAACCCGCCACGGTTAAGGTAGAAGCGTTCCATTTCCGCGCGATTGAACGGACGAGAGCCCAACCGGCCAAAGACCGCGATCTGCCCGCCAGTTTCATCAACACCACGGTCTCGGTCCAATCCCTTGGACATGGCGAGAGCCGGGGAGGGTGTCCGTGTCCAGGCAATCAGCTCCGGCTTTGGCGCGGGGGAGAAGCCATAGAAATTGGGCTGGCTTGCCGGAGATGTTAGCTGCAGCACCTTCATGCCGTTGCGACCGTCGGCGACATAGGCAAAGAGCGATGCATTGGTGGACCCGA
>RFSU01000189.1 GCA_009923795.1 Sphingomonadaceae bacterium | reverse complement strand
AGCCACATCAGGCCAAGCGCCACAACGCCCGTCATATGCATATAAGCAACCGAACCCGCGCCTGCATTGTCCGGATTGGTCATGGCATTGGCCATCAACCACATGGTGGACGCCTGAAGATCACCCAGAGCCGCTTCTAGCGCGCCCGCGATCTTGGCCGTAGCCGGATTGGCTTTTGCGGCTGCAACCTCTTCAGCAACAAGGCCGAAGAACAGCTGAATGGCCCGCCCGCCATGGGCTGGCAATTTGCGACCCACCAGATCGAGCGCCTGAATGCCATTTGCGCCTTCATAGATCATCGCAATGCGCGCATCGCGGACATATTGGCTCATGCCCCATTCTTCGACATAGCCGTGACCGCCGAGCACCTGCTGCATATTGGTGCAGACGTCATAGCCCTTATCTGTGCCATAGCCTTTGATCACGGGCATGAGGAGCGAGAGCAGATCATCGGCATTCTGCCGCTCTTCTGCGGTTTGCGCCTTATGAACGAGATCGGACTGAATACCGCCCCAAAGGCAAAAGGCGCGCATCCCTTCGGTAAAGGCCTTTGCTTCCATTAACATCCTGCGAATATCCGGGTGGACGAACAAAGTATCGGCCTTTTCCTGCGGATCTTTCACGCCAGTCAAGGAACGTCCCTGACGGCGATCCTTGGCATATTGAACCGCGTTCTGATAGGCACCTTCCGCCTGAGCAAGGCCCTGAACCCCGACACCAAGGCGTGCGATGTTCATCATCACAAACATGCCAGCCAGGCCCTTATTCTCCTCCCCAACGAGGAAGCCTTTCGCCCCATCATAATTCATGACGCAGGTCGCGCTGGCGCGAATGCCCATTTTATGTTCGATGGAGCCAACGCTGACCTTGTTCTTTTCCCCCAAAGATCCGTCAGCATTGACCAGAAATTTGGGCACGATGAAGAGTGAAATGCCCTTTGTGCTGTCGGGCGCGCCTGGCGTTTTGGCGAGAACGAGGTGGATGATATTGTCGGTCAGATCCTGATCCCCACCAGAAATGAAAATCTTTGTCCCCGTAATGCTATAGCTGCCATCTGCCTGCGGCTCAGCGCGCGTGCGGATGAGACCAAGATCGGTTCCGCAATGCGGCTCGGTCAGATTCATCGTACCCGCCCAGTCTCCAGCGACGATTTTGGGCACATAGGTTTGCTTTTGCTGTTCGCTGCCCGCCACCAAAATGGCAGAAACGGCCGCTCCGGCAAGCCCCGGATACATGGCGAAAGCCTGATTGGCCGTGGCCTGGAATTCTTCCATGGCAATGTTCAGCACATGGGGAAGCCCCTGCCCGCCAAATTCTTCTGGCGCACCGAGCGTGGTCCAGCCTGCTGCTGCATAGGCCTTATACGCCTCTGGAAAACCAGCGGGCGTTGTCACTGTGCCGTCGGGATGGCGGGTGCAGCCCTGTTCATCGCCGCTCCGGTTCAGCGGAAACAATACTTCCGCCATGAACTTGCCGCCCTCTTCCAAAATGGCGTTCACCACCTCAGGCGCTGCGTTTTCAAAGCCGGGAAGATTGGAATATCGGTCTAGGCGAAGAACGTGATCCAGCACGAAGCGGACATCACGAACAGGCGCAACATATTGCGGCATCACTCTAACTCCCAAACAAGCTTAATTTAGCTGTCGAGGCCGGGCTTCGCATTTTTCACGACGGCAACAAAGCGCGACAATTCATCAATATGGGCGTCAATATCGACCCGCTGGCGCTTTAGAAGTGCGATCCGGTCTTCGCATTTTTCAACCGTTACCTGACGTTGCGTCTGGCGGCCATCGCCTATGTCATAAAGATCGATCATCTCGCGGATCTCGGTCAGGCTAAAGCCCACCCGTTTCGCCCGCAAAATCCAAGCCAGCCGGGCGCGATCTCTCTTGGTGTAAACGCGTGTTAAGCCCCGGCGGATCGGCGAAATAAGACCTTCATCTTCATAAAAACGAAGCGCGCGCGGCGTCACGTCGAATTCCTCCGAAAGATCGGATATGGAATATTGATGGCGGTCGCGCGGATCGGCGATGTCAACAGTGGCACTCGACATGAATGCGCTTTACTTTACGTGAACGTAAAGATCAACAGGGCCGCAGCGCCGATCCATCGACAATTCGGAAAAAACAGCTGTTAGCGCCCGTATGGCATGCAGGGCCATCTGGGCGACACCGAAGCCAAATGGCGTCCTGATCACAATCAATCCGGGCTTCAACCAGATACAGGTAATTGCCGCTACTCTCGCCCTTCACCCAAATCGCCTGACGACTGCGTGACCAAAACGTCGCCTTTCCTGTCTTCAGCGTTATCTCCAGCGCCTCAGAATTCATATGTGCCAGCATCAACACCTCGCCCGTGTCCGCATCGGTGCACACAGCGGTAATCAATCCATTAGCGTCAAATTTTGGATCCAGAACAAGGCCTGTCTCACGATCCATATTCATCCCCTGCTCTCGGCAACACTGCAAACCCATCATTGACCCACAGGCATTGGAAAGAAAAGCCGATTTCGCACAAACACGGGAATGACAAATCCATGTCACCTGCCTATAGGCGCAGTGTCGGGCGCAACCAGGGGCTGAAACACATGCTTTCCACCAATCCGTTTGAGGATGACAAGCTGCGCGAAGAGTGCGGCATTTTTGGGGTTTGGGGGGCTGAATCAGCAACGGCAGTTGTCGCACTCGGCCTTCATGCGCTGCAACATCGCGGGCAGGAAGCCGCCGGAATCACAAGCTGGGATGGCACGCGCTTTCATTCGCATCGCGCCATGGGGCATGTTGCTGGAAATTTTGATCGCGATGAGATTATCCGCGGCCTCCCCGGCTATGTTGCGTGCGGCCATGTCCGTTATTCAACAACGGGGGAAACATCGCTGCGCAATGTGCAACCGCTCTTCGCTGATCTCGCATCTGGTGGCTTTGCCGTTGCGCATAATGGCAACATCTCAAACGCGATGACGGTAAAGCGGGAATTGGTGCGCAAAGGCGCCATTTTTCAATCCACCAGCGATACCGAAGTCATCATCCATCTGGTCGCTACCAGCACCTATCGCACTCTGCTGGACCGGTTCATCGATGCCCTTAAGCAGCTTGAAGGCGCCTATGCGCTCATCTGCATGACGCCAGAAGGCATGCTCGCCTGTCGTGATCCCCTTGGGATTCGACCGCTGGTTATGGGCCGATTGGGCGATGCCATCGTCTTTGCCTCTGAAACCGTGGCGCTGGACATTGTTGGCGCGACTTTTGAACGCGAAGTTGAGCCCGGCGAAATCGTGATTGTGACGGAACAGGGCGTTCGCTCGATCAGCCCCCTGCCCCAAACGCATCCGCGCCCCTGCATTTTTGAACATATTTATTTCGCGCGGCCCGATTCTATCACCAATGGGTCGAGCATTTATTCTGTCCGCAAAGCCATTGGCGCAGAGCTGGCCTTAGAGAACCCGGTTGCCGCTGACTTGGTCATTCCCGTTCCCGATAGCGGCACGCCCGCAGCAATTGGCTATGCGCAGCAATCCGGCATTCCTTTTGAACTCGGCATTATTCGGTCCCATTATGTTGGACGCACCTTCATCCAGCCGACCGATAATATTCGCCATTTGGGCGTGAAGTTGAAACACAATGCCAACCGTGCCTTGATTGAGGGCAAATCCATTATCCTGATCGACGACAGCATTGTCCGGGGCACCACCAGCCTGAAAATTGTTCAGATGATGCGCGATGCAGGCGCGCGCGAAGTGCATATGCGCATTGCCAGCCCACCGACGCGCCACAGCTGCTTTTACGGCGTCGACACACCCGAACGGTCCAAGCTGCTTGCCAGCCGCATGGATGTCGAAGAAATGCGGCAGTTTATTCAAGCTGACAGCCTCGCATTCCTTTCCATCGACGGCCTGTATCGGGCACTTGGTGAAGATTCGCGCCATCCAGACAAGCCGCAATACTGCGACGCTTGCTTCACAGGTGATTATCCAACCACCCTGACCGACCATGAAGAGCTTGAGGCGAGCGACCTGATGATGCTTGGCGACCGGAAGCCGGCTTAGGCGATGGCGAAGATATTTGAAGGCAAGGTTGCGCTGGTTACCGGCGCAAGTCGCGGAATAGGCGCGGCAACGGCAACGGCACTGGCAGCGCAAGGTGCCCATGTCATCCTGACCGCTCGCACAGCCAAAGATCTTGAAGCCGTCGAAGACGCGA
>RFSU01000188.1 GCA_009923795.1 Sphingomonadaceae bacterium | reverse complement strand
GATCCCTATGCCGCGTTGCGTGCTTATTATCTCAATCGCCGACAGGCAGAAATTGACGCGCTGCGGGGGAAGTCCTCTCCCCCGCCCGTTCCTGCACCCGTGACCAATTAGGTCAGCGTCGCCCGGTCAACATATGCCGGACATTGCCCTTTGTCTGAATGCTCAACAGCAAAAGATAGGGCAGCAAAAAGCCAGCCCCGCCAAAAAACGCGACGATCGCCAGCCCAAGCCCGGCGGGCGAAAACCCATTGCGCCAAGCCGTCCAAAGGGCAGAGAGGGTCAGCAAAATCATGAAGTCTAGGTTGAACTGGCCCGGCCAGCCGAACTTTGCCATGTCAGCAAAAAAGATGGGCAGTAAATTCAGCCCATGGTCGGAAATGACCAGCCCTGTATAAATCGCCAAAACCAGCCAAGCCGAAATTAAATATGCACGCAACGCCATTGATCGACCCCTTCTCCTTGCCGCGGCACGTCGCGGCTTTGCGGCGGAAGCTATTCCGAAAATATGCAAACAACAAGTGGCCTGTTTCCTGCAGGACCAGCGTTGCACTTGGGCCAGCTTTGGGGCATGGCCCGCTCCATGACTGATACACCTCCCGACCGTCTCTCGATCGATCCTTCGAGCCCGCATTTTAACGCGGACGCTCTGCGTCGCGGCGTTGGCATTAAGTTTCGCGGTATCCAGCGCCAAGATGTGGAAGAGTATTCCATGGCGGAAGGCTGGGTGCGCGTACAGGCGGGTAAGACTGTCGACCGCAAGGGTCGGCCATTGCTCATCAAGCTGAATGGCCCGGTTGAGGCCTGGTTTGAGCATGCGGGCGAGGAGCCTGCGACTGAGGCATGAGGCCGCTGCTCTCTTTTGGGGGGCAGGCGTTTCAGGTGGCAGGCGTTCGTGCGCTTTTCTGGCCTGCGCGCCGGGCGCTGATTGTCGCCGATCTGCATTTGGAAAAAGCCAGCTGGTTTGCCGCGCGCGGGCAGATGCTGCCGCCGCATGATAGCCTTGCAACGCTCGAAGATGTGGCGAAGTTGGTGACTGCGACCGATGCGCGCGAGCTTTGGTGTCTGGGCGATAACTTCCACGACCCGCATGGCCCGTCGCGGCTTCAGCCCGATGCGCTGGCATTGCTCGCCCGGCTAACAACTTCGGTAAGCTGGACGTGGATCACCGGAAACCATGACGCTTATCTGCCCGTCAGTATCGGCGGCCAGATTGCCGATATGGCAGAGGTGGATGGGCTTATCCTGCGGCATCAGGCGGATGTTGCGGAGACCCGACCAGAGTTATCGGGCCATTTTCATCCCAAGCATCGCAGCATGGCGCGCGGGCGCAGCGTGACGCGCCCGTGCTTTGTCGAGGGGCGCTCAAAGTTGATCCTGCCCTCCTTTGGGGCGCTCACCGGCGGCATGGCGGCAACGGACCCAGCGATTGCAGAGCCTTTGGGCGGGATTGTGGCCATTCATGTGCCCGCAGGCGACCGGCTGGTGCGCTTCACTGTCTAAGCGGATGGATCAGCGCCAGCGCAGATTGCCGCGGGTCAAATCCTTGACGCTGCGCGCGCCCATGAGGCGCATTCCCCGATCCATTTCGGCCTGAAGCTTGCCCAACACCCGTTCGACTCCGGGTTGGCCCGCTGCTGCCAACGCATAAAGGTAAAGCCGCCCGCCCGAACAGGCCTTGGCCCCGACAGACAGCGCCTTCAACACATGGCTGCCGCGCGTGATGCCGCCATCGCAAATGACATCAATCTTGTCGCCAACGGCATCCACAATCTCGGCCAATTGGTCAAAGGGCGCACGGCTGCCATCCAATTGGCGCCCGCCATGGTTGGAGACCATGATTGCCGTTGCGCCAATATCAACCGCGCGGCGGGCATCCTCCACCGACATAATGCCTTTCAGGCAGAATTCGCCGCCCCAATCCGCCCGCACCTTTTCGGCCGTTGACCAGTCCATCGACGTATCCAGCATGGTGTTGAAATAATCCTGGATAGAAATGGCCTGTTGCGACCCTTCGGCCACATGATCCTTCAAATTGGACAGCTCAAACTTCTCACGCAGCAAATAGTTGAGCGTCCAACGCGGGTGCATCGCAAAATCGATCGCTGACGCAGGCGTGAGGCGCGGGGGCGAGGTAAAGCCCGTTTGCATGCAGCGTTCCCGATTGCCGCTGACAATCGTATCGACGGTGAGGGCAATGGCATCAAATTTTGCCGCTTTGCACGCCTCGACCATCGCATGGTTCAGGCCCTTATCCTTGTGAATATAGAGCTGGAACAGCTTTGGGCTGCTGATTGTGCGCCCGATCTCTTCAATCGACACGGTAGCCAAACTTGAAATGCCAAAAAACGTGCCGAACTTTTCGGCGGCCCGGCCCACGGCGCGTTCGCCTTGCCAGTGAAAGACGCGTTGCAGCGCGGTTGGCGAGAGGAAGAGCGGCATCGCAATTTCGCGCCCCATGACGGTCGTGCGCATGTCGATGTCCGCAACGCCAGCGAGGACGTTGGGAACAAGATCACATTGCTCAAAACTCTCGCTATTGCGCCTGCGCGTCACTTCATCATCGGCCGCGCCATCAATATAGTGAAACACCGGCCCGGGCAGGCGTCTGCGGGCCAATTCGCGAAAGTCGGCGACATTGTTGCAGTCCTCAAGGTCAAGGCCCCATTTTGCAGCCGCCAGCCGCGATGCTTCATTTGTCATGCCCGCCCCTTGATGTCCTTATTGGTCACACGCCGCAAATAGTAGGTTGGAAATGCGCTTCTCTCCAGACAGCGTCTAGATCAGCGTCTGGCTTATTTCCAGCGCGCAACGCTGTGACGCTGATCTATCTGATTGTGCAAAATTGGCCTCGCGCGCCGCTTCTTGCAACGGTCGAAATGGATCTTGTGGCGCAGATGCTGCTGCGAGGGCCGCAGGGAGCGCTTTAAGATTGTCGAGCACAGGTCCCAAATGCCAATGCGCGTAGTTGGAATCCTCTGCCCAATTGGCAGCGTGAGAATTCAGAAAAATGGCCGGGCGGGGTCGGATGATCCATTCGTAAATCTGGCTACTCACATCGCCCAGATATATGTCGCCTGCCAGCGTATAGGTCATGTCGACGCTGCGGGGGCTGCCGGTGTCGATCAGGATATGCGGCACTTTTCGCAATTCGGCAGGGACTGTCCCGCGCCAGCGCAGCTGCCTGTGCTCCATAGATCCGTGGATGAGCTTGCGGAACAATATAACATGCGGCGCAAAGACCAAATTATACTGATCTTGCTCGGCAAAATAGCGCAGCACATCTTGCCCGAGCCGATACCAAGAGGAGAGGCGCGGATCAAAATGCGGATTATAGACGACAACGGGTCGATCATTCTCAAACAGCTTGGGCTTGCGGTTTAGATCCAGCGTATCGAATTTGGGATAGCCGCAGGATTTGATGCGGTCTGCCATCATGGGATGCCGGGCGATCATCCGCTGGAGCGTCTTATCACCCGCAACAAGGATCAGGTCAAACAACCGCAACTCATCGGAAAAGCCGACGGATCGATCCCCGCTTCCATGTGGGATACAGACCAGCTTTGGCCGATCCAGCTGCCAGCGCGATTTGAGCAGCGTCGAGGTAAATTCTGGCACGACGAGTACATCAAAGGATCTGAGATAGTCCAAATGCCGCGCGAGGATCGCGACACGGCGGGCTGGGACAATGCGGCTCAGGGCAGAGGTGGCGACGTCCATGACGGGGCTTAGGCCCAAACGCGTCACCACAATGCGTGCGTCGCTGGGGTCGTTTCCGATGAGCTTGCCGACTGCGGCTTCTTGTGCCGCCGATGAAACGGCAACCTCGATATGCACATCGGGACGGAGCGCCGCCAAAGAGCGGGCAACGGGCAGGCTGTGTGCCACTTGGTGCACATCTTCATGGTTAAAGAGGAAGCAGACCCGTTGTGTCACGCGGCTTCCAGGATCGGCCAGCCACGCTCGGCTGCCAGTTTGCGCAATTGCCGATCGGGGTTCACTGCCATGGCCTGTGTGGCCCAGCAGAACATGGGGGCATCAGAGGCGCTGTCGGAGTAAAATGTCGAATGGCGCACATCCCGCAACCGGTCATCCTGAGCGCAGGCCTTTTCAACCATCCGTAATTTGGCCGGTCCGTAGCAATTCTCACCTAGAATTCGAAAGCTGTAATCGCCATTCGGCAATCGGGACTGACGCGTGGCCA
>RFSU01000187.1 GCA_009923795.1 Sphingomonadaceae bacterium | reverse complement strand
ATGGCACCTTTGGGGAAGGTGTCGGTCGTGGAGATGGCGGCGGCAACATCGGCCCAGCCACAGGAGTCTGCCGAGAAAGCCAATTCAAGGCCCGCTTGCGCCTTATCAATCGGCAGGGGCACACCAATAACGCCCGTTGCGGACACAAACACCTCTTCCGCTGCACAGCCCAGATGGCTGGCGACTTTGGTTGTGATGGCGTCCACCGCGGCCCGGCCCTTATGCCCGGTAAAGGCATTGGCATTGCCCGCGCTGACAACAAGCGCGCGCGCCTGTCCACCCGGCAAATTGGCCCGGCACCATTCCACTTCGGGCGAGGGGCATTTGCTTTGCGTGGTCACGCCTGCAACCGCCGTTCCCGCATCCAATGTGATCAACGTCAGATCCGCCCGATCCCAAGCCTTATAGCGCGCCCGCGCCACATGCGGCGATACGCCATCAATAGCGGGCAATGCCGGAAACGGGCGGGCGAGGGGGGAGGTGTCGCTGGTCATAAAATGCCCCTAGACACTGCGCCCGCTTGGTTCAACCGTGGGAAAGAGCGGCGGAGTATTCACAGGGTTAAAGATAATCCGCCGGGCGCGGGATGGACGGCCCGGCCATTCATCCCTATATCCTGACCTACGGACAATATTGATGCGGCTTTTTCTTTATCTTGTGGCCCTTGTGGCCGGGTTTTCGCCCGCAGAGGCGAGCCGTGTTGCCATGGCACAGCCTGTGGCTGTTGGGGCTGTTGCGCAGACCCAAGATCCGACAGCCGTGGCCGCGACGCACAAGGTGCTGGTCCATGCGGCCTTTCTCGCAAAGCCGGGCTTTGTGCCATCACAGACGCTGTTGCCGCCCGTCCTTTCCGGATTTCTCCCGCCCCTGATCGGCGTTGAACTGACAGACCGCCCGCGCGCCTGATTTGCGCGCCGCGCCCTTTCTCATCGTCAATTTTCTGCGTCGCCGTTGCTGCTGACGCGCTGCTTTAATGAAGGAAATGCCCATGTTCGGCAAACTCGCCAAATCGATTTTTGGGTCGTCCAACGACCGTTATGTCCGCACATTGTTGAAGATTGTCGACAAGGTGAATGCGCTGGAGCCTGATATGCAGGCGATGAGCGATGCCGATTTGCAGAACCAAACAGTTCTATTCCGCCAGCGGATTGAGGCCGGGGAGGCGCTCGACGCGCTCTTGCCAGACGCCTTTGCAACCGTGCGTGAAGCGGCCAAGCGCACACTGGGTCAGCGCCATTATGATGTTCAGCTGGTCGGCGGCATCGCGCTCCATCGCGGTGAAATTGCTGAAATGCGCACGGGGGAGGGCAAGACCCTTGTCGCGACGGCCGCGACCTATTTGAATGCGCTGCCCGGCAAGGGTGTGCATGTCATCACGGTCAATGATTATCTGGCCAAGCGTGATGCCGAATGGATGGGCCAAGTCTATCGCTTCCTTGGGCTGACCGTGGGCGTCATTGTTCCCAATCTGACCGATGATCAGCGGCGGCAGGCCTATGCGTCGGACATCACCTATGGCACGAACAATGAATTCGGCTTTGATTATCTGCGCGACAATATGAAGTATGAGCGCGCGCACATGGTGCAGCGGCCCTTTAACTACGCAATTGTCGATGAAGTCGATTCAATCTTGATCGATGAGGCGCGCACGCCGCTCATCATTTCTGGGCCAACCGACGACAAATCAGAATTGTACATCCGGGTCGATGCCATTGTGAGGCAACTGGATGATGGCGATTATGAAAAGGACGAAAAGCAACGCTCCATCGTTTTGACGGAAGATGGCACCGAAAAGGCGGAGCGGCTGTTGGAAAGTGCGGGCCTTCTCGAAGGTGCCAATCTTTATGATTTTGAGAATACGCAAGTCGTCCATCATCTTAATCAGGCGCTGCGGGCGAATGTGCTGTTCAAGGCGGACACCGATTACATCGTAAAGAACAATAAGGTCGTCATCATTGACGAGTTTACGGGCCGCATGATGGATGGTCGCCGCTGGTCCGATGGTCTGCATCAGGCGGTCGAAGCCAAGGAAGGCGTCAAGATCGAATCTGAAAATCAGACTCTCGCATCCATCACGTTCCAGAATTATTTCCGCATGTACCCCAAATTGGGCGGCATGACCGGGACAGCAGCGACCGAAGCGCAGGAGTTTTTCGACATTTACCGCATGAATGTCGTCACCATTCCAACCAATGTGCCGGTGCAGCGCGTTGATGAAGAAGATGAGTTTTACAAAAACACCCATGACAAATTTGGCGCCATCGCCAAGCTGATCAAGAAGCGCGCGAGCGAAGGTCAGCCGGTGCTTGTCGGCACCGTCTCGATTGAAAAATCTGAGCTATTGTCGGAGTTTTTGAACAAGGAAGGCGTCGATCATAATGTTCTGAACGCCCGGTACCACGAGCAAGAAGCCCATATTGTGGCGCAGGCAGGGCGTCTGGGCGCTGTCACCATTGCGACGAATATGGCCGGGCGCGGCACCGATATTCAGCTGGGTGGCAATCTGGATTTCCGGGTTGAGGATGAGCTGAAGGCCATGGAAGACGGGCCGAAAAAGGATAAGGAAATCGCCCGTATCCGCGCGGAAATCGAAGCCGAAAAGCAGCGTGTGTTTGAAGCCGGCGGGCTGTTTGTCATCGGGACGGAGCGGCATGAAAGCCGCCGTATCGATAACCAGCTGCGTGGCCGCTCTGGCCGCCAGGGGGATCCGGGCCACACCAAATTCTACCTCTGCCTGGATGATGATTTGCTGCGCATTTTTGGGCCAGACACCCTCTTTGCCAAGATGATGAACAGCAATTTGGCGGATGGGGAAGCCATTGGATCGCGCTGGTTGTCGAAGGCGATTGAGACGGCGCAGAAAAAGGTTGAAGCGCGCAATTATGACATTCGCAAACAGGTGGTTGAATATGACGATGTCATGAACGACCAGCGCAAGGTCATTTATGAACAGCGCGGTGACATTATGGATGCCGACGCCGTTGACGATGTCACCATTGATATGCGGCATGAAACGGTCAACGCCATTGTCGGCGATGCCTGCCCGCCCAATAGCTATCCCGAACAATGGAATGTCGATGGCTTGAAGACCCGGGTGCAAGAGGTGTTCGGCTTTGAAATTCCGCTCAATGATTGGATCACGGAATCGGAAATTGAGCCGGAGATGATCGAAGATCGCATTCGCGCGCAGGCGGATGCCCTCATGGCTGCCAAACAAGCAGAGCTAGATACGCAAACTTGGCATGAAGTCGAAAAAAGCGTTCTGCTCCAATCGCTCGACCAGCATTGGAAGGACCATTTGTCGACGCTGGATGCGTTGCGCGCCGTTATTCACTTGCGCGCCTATGCGCAGAAGACGCCGATTAACGAGTATAAGCGGGAAGCCTTTGCCCTGTTTGAACGGATGCTGGTTGTGATCCGGGAAGATGTGACCAAGATTCTGGCGCACGCGCAATTCCATTTTCAGGCATCCCCTGAACTTCCGCAAATGCCCAATTTTGTCACAAGCCATCTCGACCCGCTGACGGGTGAAGATAATAGTGCGGATATCGATGCCGCCACGCTTGGCCTTGTCTCGACGCGGATACCGCCCTTGCTGATGGTTCAGCCAGACCCTTCAGAGGAGTTTGGCGATCCGGCAGAATGGGAAGGCAAGGTTAGCCGCAATGCGCCATGCCCTTGTGGGTCGGGCCAGAAGTACAAGCACTGTCACGGCGCGTTTTAAGGGAGGCCCCGCGTGCCGATTTGGCTAGCGCCCGCCTTCTTTGGCACGGCCCTTCTTTACGCGAGCGTCGGTTTTGGCGGCGGATCAACCTATAATGCGCTGCTGGCGCTGGCCGGCGTTGATTATCGGATTCTCCCGGCGATTGCGCTCACCTGTAACATTATCGTTGTCATTGGCGGGACTTGGCGGTTCCATCGCGCGGGGCTGCTGCCGTGGCGGCGGGCTCTGCCGCTGGTGCTTGTCTCGGCGCCCTTTGCTGGGCTGGGCGGGTTAACGCCGATCACCGAAACGGCATTCCTCGCGCTGCTGGCGTCCAGCTTGTTTGTGGCGGGGGTCGCTTTGCTGGTGCAGCGGGATCGGCCCTCAGAAAACGCACCTGCCCAACAGGACCGCAAGACAGGCTTTGCTGATGTGCTGACCGGCGCGGGCGTCGGCTATCTCGCCGGGTTGGTTGGCATTGGCGGAGGGATTTTCCTCGCCCCCTATCTCCATATGACCCGCTGGGCCGCGGCCAAGCAAATTGCGGCAACGGCAAG
>RFSU01000186.1 GCA_009923795.1 Sphingomonadaceae bacterium | reverse complement strand
ACATCCCAATTCATGCCCGTTAGGCTTTTGAGCGCGGCGGCCAAATCGCGGGCAAAGTCGCTGGGCAGCGGCTTGACCGGGCGAAATACAAGCGTGCCGGGGGCATAGCGGATCAGCCCTGCATAATCATGGATCTGCTGCGCCAAATGGGCTCGGCCATTTTGCGCCAGAAACTCGATCAGCGCGGGAAAACTCTCTGGCGCGCTCGGGCCAGAGGCTGGGGCCATTGCAATAGCGCCGCCAGATGCGGCGGCTGCGGCGGGCTGGACCGGTGCAGTCGCGATGGGCGCGCCTGATTCCAGCTTGCGCGCCAGATCACCGGGGTCGGGAAGCTGACTTGCATGGATGATGCGCAACGCCGCCATGTCGGCTGCCTCGCGCGGGTCGCTAGTGCGGATGATTTCGTCATGACCCTTGAGCAGCAATTGCCAGATGCGGTGCAGCAGCTGAAAGCTAAGTCCCGCGGCCCATTGGTCATAATCAGCGCGCTCCTCGGCCGATTGGGCAGGGTCAGCTAAGGTGCCGACCTTTGCTAGGCTGGTGCCATGGCAGGTTTCCAATAGCCCCCGGAAAATCGCGGCGGGTTCCACCCCCAAATCATGCTGATCACGCAGGGCAGCCAAAGTGGCGGGTGCATCGCCTGCCAACAACAGACCAAAGAGGCGACGAATAGCGCCTCTGTCAGATAGGCCGAGCATCGCCCGAACCTGTTCGCCCGTCACCGTGCCTGCCCCTTCCATATCGGCATGGGCAATGGCTTGATCCAATATGGACAGCCCGTCGCGCACAGACCCTTCGGCCGCGCGCGCAATCAGGGCGAGCGCATCTTCTTCTGCCGTCACACCTTCGGCGGAACAGACATGGCTGAAATGCGCGGCCAGCAGGTCGGCGGGAATACGGCGCAAGTCAAATCGTTGGCAGCGCGACATAACCGTGACCGGAACCTTTTGGATTTCGGTCGTCGCAAAGAGGAACTTTACATGCGGCGGCGGTTCTTCCAGCGTCTTCAGCAAGCCATTAAAGGCCGCCTTGGACAGCATGTGGACTTCGTCGATAATGTAAATCTTAAACCGAGCAGAGACAGAGGCGTAGCGCACAGCCTCAATAATCTCGCGAATGTCATCAATGCCCGTGTTCGACGCGGCATCCATTTCGATCACATCGATATGGCGTCCTTGCGCTATGGCGCGGCAGGGTTCGCAGACGCCGCAGGGGTCGATCGTCGGGCCGCCTTGGCCATCCGGGCCAATACAATTGAGCGCCTTGGCGACAAGCCGCGCGGTCGATGTTTTCCCAACGCCACGTACACCGGTGAGCAAAAAAGCATGGGCCAACCGACCCCGCTTAATGGCATTGCCCAGCGTGGTGATCATGGCGTCTTGCCCGATCAGTTCAGAGAACCGCTGTGGCCGGTATTTGCGGGCCAGCACGCGATAGGCCTGCGCCTCTGGGGCTGCGGCCCTTTGCGGCGCAGGGTCGTCCAGGGCAAAGCCCGGACCCAGATCGTCATGCATGTCTATATCGTCGGACATGAGATCCTTCTACGCGCGATGATTTGGAAAGTCGAAGGGTTCATCCTGATCGCGTCGATCCAAGGACCAGAGGAGGGTGGGAGCCGGAACGACCCGCGGCGAATTCGTTGTGGCTGCTGCCTTCCGGCCCTGACCAGGTTGGCGAAGACCACGTCCGCCCGACTCCCGGACCGGCATATGGAGATGCTCTTGCAAAAGGGCAAGGGCGGCCCTTTTGAAACGGGGTTAGCGGCCTTGCATATTATGGCTTTCAACCGGCAATCGCACGGTCAGGCCATCCATGCTTTCATCAAGAGTTATCTGGCAGGATAGGCGGCTATAGCGCGTGGCGCCAGCGGCCAGATCAATCATATCTTCTTCATCTTCGCTCGCCTGCGTCAGCTTGGCGAACCAGTCTGGGTCGACAATGACATGGCAGGTGGAACAGGCCATTTGCCCTTCGCACGTGCCCTCAAGCGGCAGGCCCGCGGCTTGCCCAACGGTCAGCAAGCTATCGCCCACCGACGCTTGTGCGTCCAGAGATTGGCCATCCGCCATCTGAAAGCAAATTCTTATCATGACCATGCCTGCCCTTGTTTGTCTGCGGCGTCGAATATCGTGCTGAGGGCAAAGCGCAAATCCTGTTCGGATGTATATCGCCCAAACCCAATGCGCAGAGAGCTGCGCGCCTGCGCATCGGACAGGCCGATTGCCCGAAGAACATGGCTTGGTCGACCCGACCCGCTGGCACAGGCAGATCCGGCAGAAAAGGCAATGTCCCGTAGGTCTGATATAAGGCGGGCGACATCCAGACCTGTGCGCCGGATGTTCAAATTGCCCTGATAACGGTCTGTTGCCGATCCGTTGAGCGCCCAGTCTTTGGGTAGCATCTCGGTTGCCAGCGCCCAAAGCCGCGCCACATGGGCTGCATCCTCATCCCAGCGGCTGGCGGCGAGCTGAGCGGCCGCGCCAAAGCCTGCACACAGCGCCGGGGAAAGCGTGCCCGATCTGAGGCCGCCTTCCTGCCCGCCGCCCAAAAGAAACGGGGTAATCTCAACCCCGTTGCGCACCCAGAGTGCCCCAATGCCCTTGGGGCCGTGGATCTTATGCGCGCTGATCGCGATCAGATCTGGCCCGTCTGGGATGGCAATACGCCCATAGCCCTGCACCGCATCGCACAGGAGCAGGGCACCCGCGCGGTGTGCCTGTTCGGCAAGGGCGGCAATGGGCTGGATCACCCCAATTTCATTATTAGCCAGCATGATAGCGGCCATGCCCATCTGCGCGGGCAGGGCGGCGGGATCGATCAAACCGGATTGGTCGACGGGGATGATGTCCACCTCGCGCCCTTGCGTGCTGAGCCAATCAGCCGTGTCGCGCACGGCGGCATGCTCTGTTTCTGCAAGGACCAGCTTGCCCCCGCCCGCACAGCGCAAGGCCCAGTTAATCGACTCGGTAGCCCCACTGGTAAAGTAAACGCGTCCGCCTTTCGGCAGGAGGGCCGCCACCTGATCCCGTGCGACCTCAACAGCGGCGGCGGCTTCGCGCCCAAGCCGATGGGACGCATGGGGGTTGGCACATTTATCTTCCAGCCAAGGCCGCATCGCTGCCATAGCTTCGGGCGCAAGCGGCGTTGTCGCCTGATAGTCGAGATAGAGGCTCATCCCCGGATGCGCTGCCATGTTTCGATCAGGCGGTAGACATCGCTGCGGCTCGTTTCTGGGCCAAAGCTGATCCGCACGACTTCTGCGGCCTCTGTGTCGTTCCAGCCCATGGCGGTAAGCACCCGGCTTGTCTTTAAGGTTCCAGATGAACAGGCGCTACCTGCCGAGACAGAAATGCCCGCCATGTCGAACTGAATGAGTTGGGCCGAACTCGCCTTGCCCGGCATTTGGTAGCTGGCGATGGAGGGGATGCGGCCCGCCGCTTTAGCGACGACCTTGCCGCCCGCGGCCTCAATTGCGCTGTCGAGATGCTGGCGCAAATCCTTCGCCCGCGCCATCCAGCCGCGGCTGGCCTCTGCCGCCGTTGCCAAGCCGACAATGCCGGGCAGATTTTCGGTGCCGGGCCGATAGCCTTTTTCCTGCCCACCCGTGGGGGACAGCATGGCCAGATCGCGGACAAGCAGCGCGCCAATGCCCGGCGGGCCGCCAAATTTATGCGCGGAGACGGCGATGAGATCGGCATCGGGCAAATCGAGCTTGCCTGCGGTCTGCGCGCAATCTGCAAAGAAGATGCCGCCCTTGTCCCGCACAATTTCGGCAATGTCCTCTAGCGGCTGGATGACGCCCGTTTCATTATTCGCATGCTGCACCGCGACCAAAGGCCGGGCAGCCGATAAAGCTGAAAGCCGACCATAGACGCGATCCGGCGTCACGCGGCCATCTGGGGCAACTGGGATCAGAAAGCCATGCGGGGCGCAGCGTTGGACGGCATCATGTTCAATCGCCGACAGTAAAGTGACATCCGCCGCCGTGCGCGTCAGGGCCATGGAAATGGCTTCGCTTGCCCCGCTGGTGAAGATAATTTCATGCGACCAGCCCAGCGCCGCTGCGATGCGATGACGGGCATCTTCCAAGGCGGCACGGGCCGCGCGGCCTTCAGCATGGGGGGAAGAAGGGTTGGCCCAAGTCTCCACCGCACGCGTCATCGCATCGCGCACCGGGGCCAGCACCGGGGCGGTTGCAGCATGGTCAAGATAAAGACGATCAGGCACGGTCACACCCAATGATTGCGAAATGGCAGGTCCT
>RFSU01000185.1 GCA_009923795.1 Sphingomonadaceae bacterium | reverse complement strand
TTGGCGCTGCGGGCGATTAAGGCGGCGCTTGACCCCCAAGGGATCATGAACCCCGGCAAGCTTGTTCCATAAACTATTGGATTAGGGGGCAAAGCTCGGCTCGCCTGCCTTTCTGCTTGCGCTTCAAAGGCTCCCGCCATAGGAGCCGAGGTCAAGTAAAATACTTGTCGCAGGAGATCTTTAATGGCCGACGCGCCGCAAAATGCGCTTCCTTTATTATATAAGGACCTCGTTCCCCTTTCATCGGTTGATCATGCGAGCTGGAAGACCCGCCAGCTTGAATCCGCCCCTTGGCTTCAGGATCAGCATGCGATCCCGGTCACGGTGGATGAGTTCGCATCGGCTCAGCGGTTTTTCCCGATCATTTTTTCGGCGGGCGACAGCCCGGTTCCGCTTGCTTTGCTCGGCCTGAACGAAGGCGTGAACGTCTTCATGGGCGAAGACGGCAAGTTTACCGAGAATGTGTATGTTCCGGCCTATGTTCGGCGCTATCCGTTCATGCTGGCAAAGCTGCGCCCCGATACGGATGAGCTCTCGGTCTGCTTTGACCCAACGGCGGATGCTATTGGCCCGTTTGACGAAGGCGACGCGCTTTTTGAAGATGGGCAGCCTGCCGAAGCGACCAAGCAGATCCTTGAGTTTTGCGAGCAGTTTGAGCAGGCAGGGCAGCGCACCGAAGCCTTTATGAAGGATTTGGTCGAAAGCGAGCTTTTGATGGATGGCGAATTGTCGATCCAGCCTGACGCGGAAAAGCCGCCGTTCATCTATCGTGGTTTCCAGATGGTGAATGAAGAAAAGCTTCGTGATTTGCGGGGCGATCAGCTTCGCAAGATGAACCAGTCCGGCCTGTTGCCGCTGGTTTATGCGCACCTCTTCTCGCTCGCCCAGATGCGTGAAGTCTTTGGGCGTCAGCTTGCCCAGGGCAAGGTCGCCGAAGGTGAAGCGCAAAGCTAATCCACTGGCATTCCGCGTCTGGCGCTTTGCCGGACATGAGAAAATACGAGGGCGGCCCACCGATCATGGAGGGCCGCCCTTGCTTGTTCTTGAAACCGCGCGTCGCCTGCCCTACATTCAGAAGTGAGCGGTGGTGCGTTATCCCCCTTTCGCGCCGCTCCTCAGCGCACCTTTCGAGGTGTGTTCCTCCCTGAACCTTGGCCACCCTGTGCGTGCACAGGGTGGTTTTTTTATTCAGCGGCGATGGTCAAAGCTTCAATCGTTAGGGCGCGGCTGAGCGCTGCCGCAAGGCCTGCAATCAGGGCCTTTATGCAGTCTATGCCTGTCCCCGGTTCTGACAGGGTGGCGTCAAGATAAAGCTGCCTGTCCACTTCAATTTGAAGCGCGTGGATGCCGTCATCCCGCCGGCCATGGCGATCCAATATATGGCCACCGGCATAGGGTGCGTTTACGGCGACTCGGAACCCCGCTTGCCTAGCCGTTGCACAGGCAATTTCAGTCAGCATCGGTGAAGCGCTTTTGCCAAAGCGATCCCCAATAACAATTTGGGGGGGGTGTTGACCTGATGTGCCGGACAGCGGAGGCATGGAATGCACATCCAGCAACAGCGCCGTTCCAAAGCGCTCCACGGCGTGCTGCATTAAAGCGCCCAATGCCTGATGATAGGGACGATGATGGCCGGTGATGCGGGCCTCTACCTCTGTCGGGGTGAAGCGGCGTCGCCATAACTCCCCCAACCCAGCAGTCCGCCGTGGAATAAGGCCTAGTCCGCCCCGAGCCTTGACGGAGAGCAGGGCGGGTGGCCCGGCGGGCGTCGTCAGCATCGCAGGGTCAAGATCATGTTCGGCCCGGTTGAGGTCGATGATGGCGCGGGGCGTGCGTGACACAAGGCCCGAATATCCGGCGAGCCAGGCATGATCGGCCAGCAGGTCGGCATAACGATCTTCCAAGCAAAGCAGGCGAGACGATGAATATTGACAATATTTTTCAATATCGCAGGGGTAATCGCGACCTGCATGGGGCACGGAGATGATGATTGGAAAAGCCGGCGGAGTGGCTCCAATCCGGTCAAATGACGCGTGCATGCAACTTGTGTATTGCCATGCTCATCAGATGGCAATGCCATCTAGGTGGGGGCGGAGGCACAGAAAGCGAGATCCTGCGGTCGGATTGGCTAGAGATAGTCGCTTGCCAGACCATATAAGCGCCGCTATTGGCCCCGAACCCCAAAGGCGTTCTGTGAGTCTTGCAGCAACAAATGCCTCAGACACGAGTGGGCGTGTAGCTCAGTGGTAGAGCACTGTGTTGACATCGCAGGGGTCGCAAGTTCAATCCTTGCCACGCCCACCATTTTCTTCCCACCGTATAACTCATTGCGTTTGCAGCGTTTTTTGCGCTGAACTTGCACTATTCTGACGGTATTTCCGATGATTTCGTTGCGCTCTGGATCACAATAGGATCACAATGAGCAGACCATTTGCCGCCCAAGCCCACGGCTGCCACCCGTCACGAGCGCAACCTTGCCCGAAAAGTCGAATAAGGGGTCTGTCTGCGTCATCCTCTCCTCCGTTTATCATCCGCATCTCACGCGCGTCACCCTATGGAGCAGGCTATGAATGGCTCAACCTGACCAATCCGAAAAGGAAATTATCTTGGTCGCGCGTCGTGAGCGTGCTTATGGGGAAGGTGAAGAATTAACTCTCGGAGATTCGGGCATATGCGCCAGATTGATCATTTCATTGCGGGTGGAGCGGGCGCTGCGCCGTCGCGGTTTGGGGATGTGTTTGATCCCAATAATGGCGGCATTCAGGCGCGCGTTGCTTTGGGTGACGCGGCCGTGCTGGAGCGTGCGGTGCAGGCCGCGCTTGCCGCCCAACCCGCCTGGGCCGCGACCAACCCGCAGCGGCGTGCGCGGGTGATGTTCGATTTTAAGCGGTTGATCGAAGATAATATGGACGATCTGGCCCATATGCTCTCGGCCGAACATGGCAAGGTGATTGCGGACAGCAAGGGTGATATTCAGCGCGGGCTGGAAGTTATCGAATTTGCCTGCGGCCTGCCGCATTTGCTCAAAGGCGAATATACCCAAGGGGCAGGGCCTGGCATTGATGTTTATTCGATGCGCCAACCGTTGGGCTTGGGGGCGGGCATTACCCCGTTCAACTTCCCAGCGATGATCCCCATGTGGATGTTCGGCACGGCCATTGCGGTGGGCAATGCCTTTATCGTGAAGCCCTCTGAGCGGGATCCGTCGGTTCCGGTGCGTTTGGCCGAACTGATGCTGGAAGCCGGCGCGCCTGAGGGGATTTTGCAGGTTGTCCATGGCGATAAGGAAATGGTCGATGCCATTTTGGATCACCCGGCGATTGCGGCGGTGAGCTTTGTCGGGTCTTCGGACATTGCGCATTATGTGTACCAACGTGGTGTGGCGGCTGGAAAGCGCGTTCAGGCCATGGGCGGGGCCAAGAACCATGGCATTGTTATGCCCGATGCCGATCTGGATCAGGTCGTCAATGATCTGGCGGGCGCGGCCTTTGGCTCAGCGGGCGAACGCTGCATGGCGCTGCCTGTGGTTGTGCCGGTGGGCGATGAGACGGCCGATCGCCTTCGTGAGAAGCTGATCCCGGCGATCCACGCTTTGCGGGTGGGTATCTCGACCGATGCGGGCGCGCATTATGGCCCGGTGGTGACGCAGGCGCATAAGGAAAAGGTCGAAGGCTGGATCCAGACGGGCGTCAATGAAGGCGCTGAACTGGTGGTTGATGGCCGTGGCTTTACGCTTCAGGGCCATGAGAAGGGCTTTTTCGTTGGCCCGACGCTGTTTGACCGGGTGACGACCGATATGTCGTCTTACAAGGAAGAAATCTTCGGCCCGGTGCTGCAGATTGTGCGGGCGCAGAATTTTGAAGAGGCGCTCGCGCTGCCGTCTGCCCACCAATATGGCAATGGCGTCGCCATCTTTACGCGCAATGGCCATGCCGCGCGGGAATTTGCCTCGCGTGTCAATGTCGGGATGGTCGGCATCAACGTGCCCATCCCCGTTCCGGTTGCCTATCACAGCTTTGGCGGTTGGAAACGGTCGGGCTTTGGCGATCAGGATCAATATGGCATGGAAGGCATCCGGTTCTGGACGAAGGTGAAGAAGATCACCAGCCGCTGGCCGGATGGGTCTGTTGATGGCGGCAACGCCTTCATCATTCCAACAATGGGGTAATGATGGGCCAATTTGATCTGACCGAAGACCAGCGCGCCATTCAAGAGATGGCGGCGAAGTTCACAGCCGACGCCATCACGCCGTTTGCAGCGCATTGGGATGAACAGCACATCTTCCCACGGGCCACGATCAAGGCGGCGGCAGAACTGGGCTTTGGCGCGATCTATGTATCGGAAGCATCGGGCGGTATTGGCCTTGGTCGGCTGGAAGC
>RFSU01000184.1 GCA_009923795.1 Sphingomonadaceae bacterium | reverse complement strand
AGTTTTGTGTGATCAACGCCTCTTTGCCTGAGCGGCCAGCGGCCCTACATCTGGCCTATGCTCAACGCCCAAACCGCTCCCGCCGCCCCGTCCGTCATCCGTCGCGCGGACTATACGCCGCCTGATTGGTTGGTGCCGGATATCGCGCTTGAGTTTGATCTTGACCCGGCAAAGACGCGGGTTCGGGCAAGACTGACACTCGTTCGCAATGGCGCGCATGATCGGCCTGTCCGGCTCGATGGCGATGGCCTGACGCCCTTGAGCGTCAAACTGGATGGCGCGATGGCCGGCGGGTGGTCGCTGCAAGAGGGTGCTTTGGTCATCCCCATTACGGGCGATCAGGCGGTTTTGGAGACCGAGGTGGACATTGCGCCAGAGGCCAATTCTCAGCTCATGGGTCTTTATGCGTCGGGCGGTCTGCTCTGCACCCAGTGCGAGGCAGAAGGCTTCCGGCGGGTCACATTTTTTCCTGATCGGCCCGATGTGCTCAGCCGCTATCGGGTGCGCATGTCGGCGGATAAGGCGCTGTTCCCCGTCCTGCTCGGCAATGGCGATTTGACCGGGTCGGGCGATCTTGAGGGCGGCCGCCATTGGGCGGAGTGGACGGATCCTTTTCCCAAGCCCAGCTATTTGTTCGCGCTTGTCGCAGGCCAGCTCTTTGCCAATCGCGACAGCTTTACGACGCAGTCGGGCAAGCCGGTCGATCTGGCCATCTGGGTGGCGGAAGCGGATGTGCCAAAGACCGCACACGCCATGGAGGCGCTGAAGGCCAGCATGCGCTGGGATGAAGATGTCTATGGTCGCGAATATGATCTGGGTCAGTTTAACATCGTGGCCGTTGCCGATTTTAACTTCGGCGCGATGGAAAATAAGAGCCTCAATATCTTTAACTCGCGCTACATATTGGCCGATCCCGACACCGCGACCGACCTTGATTATGACGCGGTGGCGGCCGTGGTGGCGCATGAATATTTTCATAACTGGTCGGGCAATCGCGTCACCTGCCGGGATTGGTTTCAGCTGAGCCTGAAAGAAGGCTTTACCGTGTTTCGCGATCAATGTTTCTCCGCCGATCAAGGGTCGGCGGCAGTCAAGCGGATTGAGGATGTGCGCGTGCTGCGGGCCGCGCAATTCCCGGAAGATGCAGGGCCGCTCGCCCATCCCATTCGCCCGGAAAGCTATATCGAGATTTCAAATTTTTATACCGCCACCATCTATAATAAGGGCGCCGAGATTATCCGCATGCTCTACACAATGCTGGGCCAGACCGCATTTCGAAAAGGCTGCGACCTCTATTTTGATCGGCATGACGGCACTGCTGCGACCTGCGAAGATTTCGTCCGCGCGATGGAAGAGGCAAGCGGGCAAGACCTCGGCCAGTTTCGGCGCTGGTATGCAACGGCCGGCACGCCAAAGGTTAAGGCGACGGTCGTGGGGGATTGCCTGATCCTAGAACAATCCCTGCCCGACACGCCGGGGCAAGCGGATAAACAGCCCATGGTCATCCCCATCAAGCTCGCGCTTTTTGATCGGGCGACGGGCGCGCATAAGGGGGAGCGTCTGGAAATTCTGACCGAAGCGCGAACCGAAATTCCGTTGAGCAAAGGCGCGGGCGCGCGCCCCATCCTCTCAATCAATCGCGGCTTTTCCGCCCCGGTGGTGATCGTGAGTGATCGGACCAGTGCTGATCTCGCCTTTTTGTCGGCGCATGATGATGATCCCTTTGGTCGGTTTGAGGCGATGCAGCAGTTGATGCTCGATACGCTGATCCATGCCGTCTCCACAGGCACCGCCGACCATGCACCTGTCATCGCCGCGGTGCGCACCACGCTCACCAATAATGCGCTGGACGCGGCCTTTATTGGGGAGGCGGTTCTGCTCCCGTCAGAGGCGCTGATCGGCGATCAGATGGATCAAGTGGATCCCGATGCCATCCATGCGGCGCGGGATGCGCTTCGGCAGGATCTTGGCACCGAACTTCAAGGGCTTTGGGAGGCGGCGTATCACAGCCATGCTGTCGCGCGGTTTGAATATTCGCCTGAGGCCAAGGGCGCACGTCGGCTGCGCAATGTTGCGCTGGGGTATCTGGCGGCGGGCCGCGCGGATGATGCCGGACCGCTGGCCTTCACGCAGTTTGAGGCAGCGGATAATATGACCGACCGGATTGCCGCGCTTGGCACGCTGGCCAATGGCAATGCCGCAGAGCGGGCGTATGCGCTTTCGGCCTTTTATGATCGATATCGCGACAATGCGCTTGTCATTGATAAATGGTTTTCAACCCAAGCGCTTTCGGCGCGGCCTGATACGGGGGCGGCAGTGCGCGCGCTCAAGGGGCATGTTGATTTTACGCTCCACAACCCCAATCGGGTGCGGGCGCTGGCTGGGGCGTTTTCCATGAACCAGCATCAGTTCCATGCGCGCGACGGCAGCGGCTACCGCTTCTTGGCAGACATATTGCTCGATCTCGATCCCATTAATCCGCAGACTGCGGCCAAACTCTTGCCGCCGCTTGGGCGTTGGCAGCGCTTTGATGAGGCCCGGCAGATGCTGATGCGGGCGGAGCTAGAGCGTGTTCTGGCGACTCCCAACCTCAGCAAGGATGTTTTCGAGCAAGCCTCGAAAAGCCTTGGCTGAGGCTGGGCGCCATATGACTACAGGCCGAGCTTCGTTGCTTCGTTAAACGGAATGTCCTTATCCGGGCGGATTTCCCCCGGCAGGCCGAGGACGCGTTCGGCAATGATGTTGCGCAAGATTTCGTCCGTGCCACCGGCAATGCGCAGGCCCGCCGCACCGATATAGCTGGTCTGGAAGCGGGAGAGGTACGGCAGGTCTGGCGAATCTGCCCCCATCATCATCCCCGCGCTTTCACACAAGTCAGAGGCAAAAGAGCCCATATCCTGCATCGTCTTGGCAACGACCACCTTGGAGATGGAGGATTCTGGCCCCGGTGTCCGGCCCGATGACAGGGCAGAAATGGTGCGCATCCGGGTCAAGGCAATGCCCTGATCCGCGATATAGGCGTCGGCAATGCGCTGGCGAACGTGGCTCTGCTCAAGCGCATTGCCTTCGTCCAGATCAATGGCCTTCGCGAGTGCGATCATTTCCTTCACGCCCGGCGCATTGGCGGGCTTTCCACCCACGGCCACGCGTTCATGCATCAACGTGGTCAGCGAGACTTTCCAGCCTTCGCCAACCGCGCCCAGACGGTGCGTGTCTTTGATGCGGACATCGGTGAAGAAGACTTCGTTAAACTCACTGCCGCCCGACATTTGTTTGATCGGGCGAACTTCGACACCCGGGGCCTTCATGTCGACGATGAACATGGTCAGGCCCTTATGCTTGGGCACGGTCGGGTCGGTGCGGGTCACAACAATGCCAAAGTCAGACAAATGTGCGCCCGACGTCCAGACCTTTTGGCCGTTGATCACCCACTCATCGCCATCCCGCTCTGCGCGGGTGCGGATGCCCGCAAGGTCAGAGCCAGCGGCAGGTTCGGAAAACAGCTGACACCAGACTTCTTCACCATGCATCGCCTTGGGCACATAACGCTGGGCAATATCGGGCGAAAGGCCATGGGTGAAGACCGTGGGGATGCACATGCCAAGCCCGATGGCATACAGCCCGGTCGGCGCATTATACTTGGCTTCTTCTTGGTTGAAGATGATCTGCTGCATCGCGGTGCCGCCTTGGCCACCCACAACCTTGGGCCAAGTGATGCCGACATAGCCCGCCTCAAACTTGCGCGCCTGCCACTTTTTGGCAGCAGTGACAGATTCGGCGCGGCTGGAATGATCGCCTTCCGGCAGCGCATCTTTATTCGCCTCAAGCCAAGCCTTCACCTGTGCACGGTAGGCGGCTTCTTCGGGTGTATCTTCGAAATCCATGGTCCGTCTTCCTTTTGCGTTTAACCGGCCATCATTGTGTTGCGTTGCTCAAGCGAGCGCACCAGCACATCGGCCCAATGTGATTTTGTGCCCAGCGCCAGCGTCAACAACCGGGCGCGGCGATAGTAAAATTGGCAGTTGCTTTCCCACGTAAAGCCAATGCCGCCATGCAGTTGGACATTTTCTTCCGCGGCAAATTGGAAGGCATCCATCGCGGCCAGCCGTGCGCCAGCTGCTGCCTGCACCAGTTCGGGCGCATCGGTCAGCAAGGCCCAAGCCCCATAATAGGCATGGCTGCGTGCCAATTGGTTCTTAATATACATATCCGCCAGCCGGTGCTTGACCGCCTGATAGCCTGCGATTTTGCGGCCAAAGGCCACGCGATCCTTGGAATAGGTAAGCGCCATATCCATGGCGGCATCCGCCCCGCCCAGCCCTTCAAAGGCGAGCAGGATGGCGGCTGATTGCAGGAATTTTTCCAAGGCGGCGCGTCCACCGCTCAGCGGCGTGACAGGCGCGTCCTTCAA
>RFSU01000183.1 GCA_009923795.1 Sphingomonadaceae bacterium | reverse complement strand
GGTTCTAATATGGTTCTTACCTCAGAAGAGGTAGATCAAAACTCAGCGAATATCCTCGGAATTCTCGGACAGAAGGTATGGCCCGGCTCGCGCCCGATCCATCGACCCGTCAGAAACATTATGATCGCATTGCGATGAAGCGGTGGGGAGAGATTTCAGAGGTGGCGGATAGCGCCGTCTTCCTCTGCTCTCCCGCCGCGTCTTATATTACGGGCACGATTTTGGACTGCGACGGCGGATCGCAAGTGGGCGATGCCTCTCGTCTGGATGTTGGCAAAGGGTTGGCCTGATAAGGTCTAGCTTGCGTCCTGGCGTGGATCTTTCAGGCGGCCGCCTGTTCGCGCCCCAGCGCCTGCGATTCTCGTTGGAAGAGCAACGCCTGGGCGATTGTGGCGGTCAGAACCGCTGCATCAAAGGGTTTGGTGATGAGATAGTTCGGCTCAGGCCTTTCCCCCGTCAACAGTCGCTCTGGAAAGGCGGTAACAAAGATAACGGGCACATCCATATCTTCCATAATGTCTTTGACGGCATCAACGCCGCTGGAGCCATCGGCCAGGCAGATATCGGCGAGCACCAGCTCTGGCGAGGTATCTCTGGCCAGCTTGACGGCTTCGTCGCGTGTTCGCGCAACGCCGCAGACCCGATGCCCAATATCGCGCAGGAAGAGCTAAAGAAAGATAAGGAATAGGCGCGCGCTGTTCACCCCGCCGCACAGTTCGGCTAAAGCGAGGCCATGAACAACGCCCGATTCCTGTCCGGCCAGCTGTTGCTCGCCATGCCCGGCATTGGCGACCCGCGATTTGAACATGCCGTCATTGCCCTATGTTCTCATGATGAGGAGGGCGCACTTGGCATTGGCCTTGGTCATGTCATGGAGGGCATAGGGTTGCACAAGCTCTTGACTCAGCTTGGTTTGGGCGTGGGCGTTGCGCCCGATGTTCCCGTGCATTTCGGTGGGCCTGTAGAGCCTGCGCGCGGTTTTGTGCTCCATTCTACCGATTGGGCGGGCGAAGGAACCGTTCAGACGGCGGGCCTTTGGGGCCTGACCAGCACGCAAGATGTGTTGAAGGCGATTGCGGCAGGACGGGGTCCTGCCCGTTGGGTTGTGGCGCTTGGTTATGCCGGTTGGGGCAAGGGCCAGCTGGATGCCGAAATGAAGCGTCCTGGCTGGCATGTCGCGCCAGCAGACCACAGCCTGATTTATGACGTGCCCGCCCAAGAGCGTTGGACGCGCGCCTTCCATGCGAGCGGCATTGATCCCCGGCTCTTGTCCAGTGCCAGCGGGACGGCATAATCAGATCATATAAAGAAATCTTTATATTTGCATTGCCATTCCGCGCAGCAACGGTTAGTGGCCGGTCATTCCATATAAATGCCGGAGAATTCCCGTGGCCCATGATTATGTTGTCGCCGACCTGAGCCTTGCCGATTTTGGCCGTAAAGAAATCCAGATTGCTGAGACCGAAATGCCGGGCCTGATGGCCCTTCGTGCCGAATATGGCGCGTCAAAGCCGCTGAAGGGTGCCCGTATTACAGGCTCCCTCCACATGACGATCCAGACCGCGGTTCTCATCGAAACGCTGGTTGATCTGGGTGCGGAAATCCGCTGGGCAACGTGCAATATCTATTCGACGCAGGATCACGCGGCGGCGGCCATTGCAGCGGCGGGCATCCCTGTTTTCGCCGTTAAGGGGGAAAGCTTGGCGGAATATTGGGATTATGTTGGTCGCATTTTCGATTGGGGCGATGAAACAACCAATTTGATCCTCGATGATGGCGGCGACGCGACCATGTTCGCGCTGTGGGGCGCGCGTGTGGAAGCGGGCGAACCCCTGTTTGAGCCTAGCAACGCCGAAGAAATTGAATTCGTGCGTGCTCTCAAGGACTTCCTGAAGCGCAAGCCGGGCTATCTTACCATGTCGGTCGCCCACATTAAGGGCGTGTCGGAAGAAACGACCACGGGCGTTCACCGGCTGTATCAGATTGCCAAGGACGGCAAGCTGCCTTTCCCGGCGATCAATGTGAATGACAGCGTCACCAAGTCGAAGTTCGACAATCTTTATGGGTGTAAGGAATCTCTGGTCGACGCCATCCGCCGCGCAACCGACGTCATGCTTGCGGGCAAGGTTGCCTGCGTTGCGGGCTTTGGCGATGTGGGCAAAGGCTCGGCCGCCTCGCTGCGTCAGGGCGGCGCCCGCGTGCTCGTGACCGAAATCGACCCCATTTGCGCGCTGCAGGCGGCGATGGAAGGCTATGAAGTCGTGACGATGGAAGACGCCGTTGAGCGTGCCGATATCTTTGTCACGGCAACGGGCAATGAAGATGTTATTACCGCCGAACATATGAAGGCGATGAAGCCGATGTCCATCGTCTGCAACATTGGCCATTTCGACAGCGAGATTCAGATTGCGGCACTCTCCAACTATAAGTGGGACGAAGTGAAGCCGGGCACCGACCTTGTCGAATTCCCCGATGGCAAGAAGATCATGATCCTTGCCAAGGGCCGTCTGGTCAATCTGGGCTGCGCGACGGGCCATCCGTCCTTCGTCATGTCCTCCTCCTTCACCAATCAGGTGCTGGCGCAGATTGAGCTGTTCACCAAGAACAGCCAATATGAAAACAAGGTTTATGTTCTGCCCAAGCATCTGGATGAAAAGGTGGCTGCACTTCACCTTGAAAAGCTGGGTGTGAAGCTGACCAAGCTGAACGACCGTCAGGCGGCTTATATTGGCGTCACCGCAGAAGGTCCGTTCAAGCCAGAACATTATCGTTACTAATCTAGCCTGCTAACCCGGCGGTGTTTATCCGCCGCCTAAGCACTTAAGAGGTCCGGCATGATGCCGGGCCTCTTTGTTTTTTAGGGATGGTCATATTGTCGCCTTTGGCCAGCTTGGCGGCTGGCCTCATCTTGGCACTGTGGCTTGTCGGATGCGGCTGGGCGCTGACCAAGGCTTTTGGCCTGTACCGTCGTGCGCCGCATACTCTTGCGCAGATCGATCAGGCAGGAGAGGCGGTCGCGAGCGATGCCGTTGATGCAGAGGATGCAAAGCGTGCCAGAGCCGAATTCCGCCGCTTTGCCGAAACGCAGCGGGACACGCTGGATCGATTGTCGGCCGCCGTCGCCCAGTTTGACGCAGACCATAGCCTTATTTTCTGCAATCTGCCGTTTCGCCAGATGTTCGCCATCAAGCCGGAATGGGTTGCGGAAAAACCCGATTTTGATCGTTTGCTGGATCGCATGCGAGAGACACGGCATCTCCCGGAAACACGGGATTTTCCAAAATGGAAGGCAGAGCTGCGGGCCTGGTTTCAGCGCCCCCGTGGTGCGATTGAAGACAATTGGGTTTTGCCCGCGGGGCAACATATCCGCCTGTTGGCACAGCCCCTGCCCGATGGGGGCTTGCTGCTCATCTTTGAAGATCGGACAGAGCAGACAAAGCTGGCCAGCGCCCGGGACACCTTGTTGCGGGTCCGGCGTGCGACACTCGACAATTTGTTTGAAGCCATTGGCGTCTTTGAGGCCAGTGGTCGGCTGAGCAACTGGAATATCCGCTTTCGGGAGATTTGGGGGTTTGAAGAGGATTTCTTGATCGGTCACCCGCGTGCAGACATATTGGCACAGGCCATAGCGCCCTTGCTCGCTGTGGCTGAGGATGCAGCGGGGCTGGAAGAAACGGTGCGTACAGCCACAATTGGCCGCCGCAGAACGGGCGCGCGCCTGACCTTGAAGGATGGCCGTTGCTTTGAATATGCGGCTGTCCCGTTGCCTGATGGGGCGGCGCTGTTCACCATGTTGGATATAACGGCCAGCCAGCAAATTGAAAAGATATTGCGCGACCGGGCGGAGACGCTGGAAGAAGCCGACCGCCTGAAAACCGCCTTTGTCGCGCATATGAGCTATGAGCTTCGGACGCCTTTAACCTCCATACAGGGATTTTCCGAAATGCTGCTGGATGGCTTTGCGGGGGAGATGAATGAGCAGGTGCGCGACTATGTGTCGACCATATATGCAGCCGCCATTCGGCTGGGGTCGCTTGTCGACAATGTGTTGGACTTGACCCAATCTGCGGCAGATGCGGTGCGGTTGAACCGGGCATCGGTGGATCTGCGGCCCCTGCTCAATGCGGCGATAGAGGAGCTTCGAGACGATGCTGCGGCGAAGAATTTGGTGCTTCTTGCCGATATTGATCCAGCGATTGGGTCTGTCCTAGGTGACGCCCATCGCCTGCGCCGCGCGATTGACCATGTGTTGGAAAATGCCGTGGCCTATACGCCTGTGGGGGGGCGTGTTCTTCTTCATGCCCATCGCACAGGTGACAGCGTCGACATCATTATCTCAGATAATGGCCCGGGCATGAACCCGGCGGAACAGGCGCGTGCGCTGGATCGGTTCAGCCGGGCCGGGCCGGATATAGGGCAAGAGGAAGATGGGTCTTTGGGCATCGGCTT